>NZ_BAABCQ010000045.1:0-30707 GCF_039539045.1 Streptomyces marokkonensis | reverse complement strand
CTTCCCGCTCACACACGTTCTTCCCGCTCACACACGTTCTTCCCGCTCACACACGTTCTTCCCGCTCACACACGTTCTTCCCGCTCACACACGGTCCACAGTTCACTCACCGTGACAGGGTTGCATTCCGCAGGTCAGGGGTATGACGGCTGTGACCGTTTCGGGCAGGCCGGCCATGTGGGAGGGACCCCGACATGCTCTTGGAAGCGCTCAGCGCCGCGATCCTCGGCCTCGCCCTGGGATGGGCCGCCGCCCACCGACTGCCACACCGTCTTCCGGCCCGCGTCCTGGTCCTGCCGACAGGGATCGCCGGGGCACTCTTCGGGGCGTTCGTCACACACACCGCGCTGGGCGCCGGCGGTCTCCTGCTGGTCCTCCTGGGCGCTGCGGCCCTCTCCGCGGCCTCGCTGTCGCTCCTGCTGCGCCCCGCGGGAAGACTCCGTGGCCGATCGGCGACCGCCTGAGCGGCCGCCGCGTCCGATGGCACCGGCGCCCGAGATGAGGACTACGAAGTGGGCGTGGCGAAGTGGGCGTGGGACGGGAGCGCTGGACGGGAGCGCCTCACGGGGCGGGACGGGCGGGACCCGTCATGGTTCCGCCCTGACAGCGTTCAGGCCGCCAGCCCCAGCGCCGCCATCCGCTTGGTGTGCGCCTCGGTGATCCGGGAGAACATCCTGCCGACCTCGGCGAGGTCGAAGCCGTCCGCCACACCGCCCACCAGCATCGTCGACAGCGCGTCCCGGTCGGCCACCACCCGCTGGGACTGCGAGAGCGCCTCCCCCATCAACCGCCTCGCCCACAAAGCGAGCCGCCCGCCCACACGCGGATCCGCGTCGATCGCCGCACGCACCTTCTCCACGGCGAATCCCGCGTGCCCGGTGTCGTCGAGCACGGCCAGCACCAGCTCGCGGGTGTCCGCGTCGAGGCGTGCCGCGACCTCGCGGTAGAAGTCGCTGGCGATGGAGTCGCCGACGTAGGCCTTGACGAGTCCCTCCAGCCAGTCGGACGGGTCCGTCTGCTTGTGGAAGCCGTCGTAGGCGGCCACGAACGGCTCCATCGCCTCCGTCGGCTCCTCACCGATCTCGGCGAGCCGGTCGCGCAGCCGCTCGAAGTGGTGGAACTCCGCGGACGCCATCTTCGCCAGCTCCGCCTTGTCCGCGAGGGTGGGCGCCAGCTTGGCGTCCTCCGCGAGCCGCTCGAACGCCGCCAGCTCGCCGTACGCGAGCGCGCCGAGCAGGTCCACGACCGCGGCGCGGTACTGCGGGTCGGCGGCTGCCGTCGCCCAGTCCCGGTCGGCGACCACAGCGACTCCAGTGGTTTCGTGTACTCCGGTGGCTCCGGTGGCTCCGGTGGTTTCGGTGGGGGCGTCTGCGGCGTTGCCAGGCTTGTCCGAGCTCGTCATGCAGCGCACAATAGCCCGCCCGTCGCCTACCGGAAGGGCCCCGGTCGGCCCCAGGTCAATCAGTGTGACGACGACTACGTGACCAAACCGGCCGTCGCATGTGCGCGGATCCGGGGTATGGTGGTAATGCGCCTGCCGAGTATGTGACGTACGGGTACGTGACATCGTCGTCGGGCCGCACGCATGAGGATGCCCGGTCGGTGGCCCGATCGGCTCCGACCCGACAGCCCTCCCTGCCGTACGCCACACTGCGTACGGAATCCGGAGGGGGACCCTCAGTGGTACGAGCGCTGGAGCGTCGACAGAGGTCCCGTGTCCTACGGCTCATTCCGTAAGGCAGCCGACGTCCCCGACACGGTCCGGCACGACCCGCGCGCTCGCCTCGCACCACGTACACAGAAGAGGCAGCACCCTGACTACGACGTTTCGATCCCTCGGGATCCTCCCCGAGACCGCCGAAGCCCTTGAGGCAGTCGGCATCACCACTCCCTTCCCCATCCAGGAGATGACGCTCCCCGTGGCCCTTTCGGGCACGGACGTCATCGGCCAGGCCAAGACCGGCACCGGCAAGACACTGGGCTTCGGCCTCCCGCTCCTCGAGCGCGTCACCGTCCCCGCCGACGTCGAGGCGGGCCGCGCCGCCCCCGAAGCCCTGACCGACGCCCCGCAGGCCCTCGTCGTCGTCCCGACGCGTGAGCTGTGCCAACAGGTCACCAACGACCTCCTGACCGCCGGCAAGGTCCGCAACGTGCGCGTCCTCGCCATCTACGGCGGCCGGGCCTACGAGCCCCAGGTCGAGGCGCTCAAGAAGGGCGTCGACGTGATCGTCGGCACCCCGGGCCGCCTGCTGGACCTCGCGGGCCAGAAGAAGCTGAGCCTGAAGCACATCAAGAGCCTGGTCCTCGACGAGGCCGACGAGATGCTCGACCTGGGTTTCCTGCCCGATGTCGAGAAGATCATCAACATGCTGCCGGCCAGGCGTCAGACCATGCTGTTCTCGGCCACCATGCCGGGCGCGGTCATCGGGCTGGCCCGCCGTTACATGTCGCAGCCCACGCACATCAGCGCCACCTCCCCGGACGACGCGGGCGCGACGGTCGCGAACACCAAGCAGTTCATCTACCGCGCGCACAACATGGACAAGCCCGAGATGGTGTCGCGCATACTGCAGGCCGACGGCCGGGGACTGGTCATGGTCTTCTGCCGCACCAAGCGCACCGCGGCCGACCTGGCCGACCAGCTCAAGCAGCGCGGCTTCGCCTCCGGCGCGGTCCACGGCGACCTCGGCCAGGGCGCCCGCGAGCAGGCCCTGCGCGCCTTCCGTAACGGCAAGGTGGACGTACTCGTCTGCACCGACGTCGCCGCCCGCGGCATCGATGTCGAAGGCGTGACGCACGTCATCAACTACCAGTCGCCGGAAGAGGAGAAGACGTACCTGCACCGCATCGGCCGCACCGGCCGCGCGGGCGCGAAGGGTACGGCGATCACGCTGGTCGACTGGGACGACATCCCACGCTGGCAGCTGATCAACAAGGCGCTGGACCTGGGCTTCAGCGACCCGCCGGAGACGTACTCCACCTCCCCGCACCTGTACAGCGACCTCGGCATCCCCAAGGGCACCAAGGGCGTCCTGCCGCGCTCGGAGCGCACGCGCGCCGGGCTCGACGCGGAGGAGCTGGAGGACCTGGGCGAGCCGGGTGGCCGTGGTGGCCACGCGCGTGACGACCGGGGCGGCCGCGGTGGCCGGGGTGGCCGGGGCGAGCCCCGTTCCGCCGACCGCGAGCGTTCGGCCCGTACGACGCCGCGTCGCCGTCGCAGGATGCGCGGCGGGGCACCGGTGGACGCGGACCTCTCCGCGACCACCGCGCCCGAGGCCGTGACCGGCCCTGCGGACAGCGCCGCCGACGTGGACACGGACGCCGCCAAGGGTCCCCGCACGCTGCGCCGCCGACGCCGTACGCGCAGCGGAGAGCCGTCGCGTCAGCCGGTGACGGCCGCGGCGACCGACGCCTTCGTGGAGCAGACGGCGGACAACGCGCTCGTTGTCTCCGAAGCCGCGGAGGTCGCGCAGACAGCGGAGATCGCGGAGGCCCCTGCGAAGTCGCGTCGCCGCCGCACCCGCAAGTCGGCCGAGGCGTCGGCCGCTCCGTTGGAGACTGCCGTGGTGGCCGAGCCGGTGGCCGACGAGGCATCGGTGGCCAAGCCGGTGACGCCTGTTGCCGAGGCCCCTGTGGAGGAGCGGCGCCGCCGCACCCGTAAGGCGGCCTCCGCCGCCGAGACGGCGGTCGACACGGCCGAGGGAGCGACCGAACCCGCGGCCGAGGCGACGGAGACGAAACCGCGCCGCACCCGCAAGAAGGCTGCGACGGCATCGACCGCGACGGACACCGCTGACACTGCGGACACCGCTGACGCCGCTGGGACGAAGCCGCGACGCACCCGTAAGGCCGCAGTCGCCGAGCCCGTGGAGGCGACCGGGAACGCCGAGACAGCCGTCCAGGCGCCGGAAGCCGCCGAGGCCAAGCCCCGCCGCACCCGCAAGACGGCCGCCTCGAAGGCCGAAACCGCCGTCGACACCGCCGAAGGCACGGAGACCAAGCCGCGCCGACGCACCCGCAAGGCCGCAACCACCGAGCCCGTCGAGGCCACCGAGGCCACCGAGGCCACCGCCGGCATCCCGGCCCAGGCCTCGCAGGAGCCGGAAGCGGTCGAGGCGAAGCCGCGACGCACCCGCAAGACGGCCGCCTCGAAGGCGGAAGCCGTCGTCGACACCGCCGAAGGCACGGAGACCAAGCCGCGCCGACGGACCCGCAAGGCCGCAGCCACCGAGGCCACCGAGACAGCCGTCCAGGCGCCGGAAGCCGCCGAGGCCAAGCCCCGCCGCACCCGCAAGACGGCCGCCTCGAAGGCCGAAACCGCCGTCGACACCGCCGAAGGCACGGAGACCAAGCCGCGCCGACGCACCCGCAAGGCCGCAACCACCGAGCCCGTCGAGGCCACCGAGGCCACCGAGGCCACCGCCGGCATCCCGGCCCAGGCCTCGCAGGAGCCGGAGGCCGCACCGCGGCGCCGGACCCGTAAGGCCGCCGCCAAGACGGAAAGCGCGGTCGAGGCTCCCGACACGGCCCCCGACACGGCCGAGGCGAAGCCGAAGGCACGCCGCACCCGCAAGGCGGCCACGGCTGCCACGCGGTCCGCGGAAACCGGCGAAAGCTGATCTACGCCGCTCACCGTCCGTCGGCCCGGTCCCGCACCCACGCGGGCCCGGGCCGACGGCGTTCTCGCGCCCCCGCTTCCCGGGGCCTCCCCAAGCTTCCCCGGGCCTCCCCGGGCCTCCACCCGCACCTCCCGATAGCCTCTGCCCGTGAGCAGTAACGCCGCCTTCACTCCACCCTCCGGCGCCCGCGCCTACCGGCTGCGTACCGCACGGGGTGAGTTCGCCGTCGTCGATTCGCCCGTGGTCGGTGAGGCCGAGGCGAAGGGGACGGTGCTGATGCTGCCCGGGTTCACGGGAAGCAAGGAGGACTTCACGCTGCTGCACGAGCCGCTCGGGGCGCGCGGGTACCGTACGGTCGCTGTGGACGGGCGGGGGCAGTACGAGTCCGACGGGCCCGAGCACGACGAAGCCGGTTACGAGCGGGCCGAGCTGGCCCGGGACGTGCTCGCGCAGGTCGCCGCCCTGGGGACCCGCGTGCATCTCGTCGGGCACTCCCTCGGCGGTCAGATCGCCCGTGCCGCCGTCCTGCTCGACCATGCCCCGTTCGTCTCCCTCACGCTGATGTCCTCGGGCCCGGCGCGTATCTCCGTCTCCCAGCAGCAGCGCGTGAAGCTCCTTCGGGACGCACTCGACACCATGACGATGGCCGAGGTCTGGGACGTGATCCAGGCCATGGGACCGCCCGAGGAGGTCGGCGCCCCGGCACCCGCCCGCGGCCCGGACGCCCCGGAACGGCTGCGCGGCCGCTGGCTGGGCACCCGGCCCGCGCAACTCCTCGCCACTGGGCGTCAGTTGTGCACCGAGCCGGACCGCGTCGCCGAGCTCGCCGCCGTGCCGCTGCCGTACCACGTGCTGTCGGGCGCCTCCGACGACACGTGGCCCGTACCCCTCCTGGACGAGATGGCCGTACGGCTGGACGCCCGCCGGACCGTGATCGACGGGGCCGAGCACTCCCCCAACACCGACCAGCCGCTGCCGACCGCGCGCGCCCTCGCCGACTTCTGGGACGCCGCCCCCGCACGGCGGCGCCCGCGAAAGCACTGACCAGCGGCCTCGCATACCGCTGACCAGCGGCCTCACAGGCCCAGACCATCAGCCGCGCACGTCCCCGGTCAGGACCGCCCAGCAGCCGCGCACGCCCCGGTCAGGACCCGTCGGGCAGAGACGACCCTAGTACTGCGCCTGCAAGTGCTCCCAGAAGCCGTCCCGCAGCGCCCGGCGCAGGTCGGCCTGGCCACGCAGCGAGTACTGCAGCAGCCCCTCGGCCTCCACCAGCAGGTCCTGGTCCACCGAGCCGGGAAGGTAGGGATGACCGGGCAGCAGGTCGACCAGCGACTCGCGGCCCCGCGCCGCCAGCCACTTCGCGGCGATCTGCGCGCCCACGAAACGGACGTCCTCGCGGGGCGGCCTGGCCACGCCCATCGCGTCGAAGGCATGGGCCGTGCGCCGGGAGACGTACGGCTTGAAGAAGTCCAGGTCGAAGGTGCGCTGGCTGTCGACCTCCCAGAGCAGCGGGTCGGCCTGGTTGCGGCCCTCGGGGGCTTCGATGCCCCACAGGTGGACGCGGGCCCCGTAGCCCTGGGCCGCCTCGACCGCCGACACCAGGTCCTCGTCGCCGCCGAGCAGGGCCGCGTCGCTGATGGCACGGTGCCTGGCGAGGGATTCCAGGTCGGAGCGGATGAGTGAGTCGACGCCCTTCTGCTGGTTGTTGGCGTTGAGGTTGCCCAGGCGGACCTTCACGTCCGGCAGTTCGGCGATGGTCTGCTGCTCGGCGGTGTGGATGCGGCGCCGGGCGCCGTCGTACCAGTAGACGCGCAGCAGGCGGCTGTCCGCGAAGATGGTGCGCGCCTTGTCGATGAGCGCCTCGATCAGGCCTTCGGCGTCCAGATCGAAGGCCCGCCGGTCCTCGGTCCCGGCCACCAGTCGTCCCGCCGCCGCGTAGAGGTACCCGGCGTCCACGAAGATCGCGTGGGTGGAGGGTGTCTTGGCCACCTCGGCGAGCATGCGCTGCAGCAGCTCGTTGGTGCGATCGATGCGGGCGTCCAGGGACGTGAGGTCGTCGTTCATCGGCTCCATTGTCCCGGCGGTCACGCTGCGAACACAACCGGTCCCGGTCAGTCTTGCAGGGGCCCTTGGCGCCCACTCGCCGCGCGGGCATCATCCCTGGGAGCAGTCGGCTTACCAGTCAGTAATTAGCAGAGCGAAAAATTTCCTTAGCGTAGGGAATGTTTGCAGCGTGCAGTCCGTTGACTCATTACGGAAGCCCGGGCACCGACGACCCAGGAGCCACACCAGTAGTTCTCCTCAGGAGGATGACCAGATCAAGGGAGAGGCCATGCGCTTTGAAGTCATGCGACTCGACGACGTCGACGGAACCCCCGTGGACACGACCGTTGTGGACGCCGCCTCCGTGAACCGCATCGTTCAGCAGGCCGCCGCCATCGGGCAGCGCCTGTGGATCCGCCCGGCCGACACCTCGGCCATGTAGCGCGGAAGCTCCGCAGACCATCTGCACACCTACAGGGCCCCCGCACGGAACAACCGTGCGGGGGCCCTGTGCGTGTGCCCGGCCCGGGACCGGGCCGTCCCGGGCGGGGCGAGGTCCCCGGCCGGCCGGGGACCTCGCCCCGGGAGCGGGGCCCCGGACCGGCCGGCGCTCACGCGCCCTGAATCACCTGCGTGACGCCGTTGATGATCTGCTGCACGGCGATGGCGGAGAGCATCATGCCGGCGAGACGGGTCACCAGGACCACGCCGCCGTCCTTGATGACGCGGATGATCAGCAGCGAGTACCGCATCACCAGCCACAGCACCACGTGGATCGCGAGGATCGCCGCCCACACCGACAGCTGCGTGGTCGCGCTGTCGGCCTTCTGCACGGCCAGGATGACCGACACGATCGCCCCGGGGCCGGCGAGCAGCGGCATGCCCAGTGGTACGAGTGCGACGTTGACGTCCTTGGTCTGCTTCGGCTCGTCGGTCTTGCCGGTGAGCAGGTCGAGCGCGATCAGCAGGAGCAGCAGCCCGCCCGCGATCATCAGCGCGGGCACGGACACGTGCAGGTAGCCCAGGATCTGGTGCCCGAGCAGGCCGAACACCGTGATCACACCCCCGGCGACAGAGACGGCCTGGAAGGCCATCCGCTTCTGCACCTTGGCGGGCCGGCCGGAGGTCAGCGCGAGGAAGATCGGGGTGATCCCGGGGGGATCCATGATGACAAAAAGAGTCAGGAAGAGAGAGCCGAAGACGGCGACGTCGAACATGGGTGAATTACTGGCCTTGCGGGAGAGGGGGGAAGGGGTGGGTGTACGCGGGGACGGGACTCAGACCCCGCCGGCCCCCGGCACGGGGAACGCCCCGAACGCCCGCCGCGTGATCTCCCCGTACACCTCGGGGTCCGTCGTGTACTCGCCGAGCAGACAGGTCTTCCGGCTGCCGTGGTAGTCGCTGGAGCCGGTCACCAGGAGCCCCAGCTCCCTCGCCGTCCCGCGCAGTCGTGCCCGTGCCTCCGCGTCGTGGTCCATGTGGTCGACCTCAATGCCGTCGAGTCCGGCGTCGGCCAGCTCGGCGATCGCGGCCTCAGGGACCGTACGGCCCCGCTTGACGGCGGCCGGGTGCGCGAACACGGCGACTCCGCCCGCTCCCTTGATCAGCCGGAGCGCCTCGAAGGGGTCGGTCTCGTGCTTCTCCACGTAGGCCCGGCCGCCGTCGGCCAGCCAGTCCTGGGTGAAGGCGTCACCCACGGTGGGCACGACGCCGAGTTCCACGAGCGCGGACGCCACGTGCGGCCGCCCGACCGACCCGTCGCCGGCGATCCGCTCGACCTGCTCCCAGGTGACGGGGACGCCGAGCGCGTTGAGCTTGGCGACCATGGCCCGGGCCCGCGGCACCCGGTCGTCCCGGACCAGCTCGCGCTCGGCGAGCAGGGCGGGCTCCTCGGGGTCGAAGAGGTAGGCCAGCATGTGCATGCTGACGCCGTCGAGGCGACAGGAGAGTTCGGCGCCGGTGACGAGGGTGAGCCCCTCGGGGAGCGCGGCGACGGCCTCGGCGTGTCCGCGGGTGGTGTCGTGGTCCGTCAGCGCGACGACGTCCAGCCCGGCCGTGGCGGCCTTGCGCACCAGCTGGGCCGGGGTGTCCGTGCCGTCGGACGCGGTGGAGTGGGTGTGCAGATCGATACGCACGACGCTGACTCCAAGCGGTGACGGGACGGAGGGGGACGCTCAAGGATAACCGGAATTCCCCCCGCCACTGTCACACCCGCAGCCACCCTGCGCCCCCTACGCCCCCTACGCCCCACTGAAACCACCCGCAGCCCTACTACGCCCCTGCGCCCCGCTACACCCCCACACCCCGCCACGACCCGACGGCCCCGCCACAACCCCACGACCCCGCTACACCCCCACAGCCCCGCTACATCCCCACGGGCCCCGCTACGCCCTTGCAACCCCTCCACACCCTTGTCGCGGACCCCTGCTCGCACCCGGCCCCGCAGCGCTCACGGCTGGAGCAATCGCGGTGACAGCGCCCCGCACGGCACCAGGTCCACCTCGGCGCCCGCGTCCCGCAGGTCGGTCAGCACCAGTTCCTCGTACATCAGCAGGCCCGAACGCTCGGGCCACACGACGGCCCACAGCCACACACCGAGCGCCTCACCGGCGAAGACGGCGCGGTCGACGGGAGCGCCGGTGACATGCCAGAGGGGGGTCGGGCGGCCCGCGGCCAGGACCTTCGTCTGGGGAGGCTTCTCGACGTTCATGTACGGCCCGGGGTCCGGGGCGTCGATGCCCGCGTACCGCGCCCCGAGGCCGACCCCCAGTTCCTCTGCGACCAGGATCAGCTCACCGATGCCACCGAGAGGGCCGGGTCCGGAACAGGCCACGGCGGTCGCCCGCCCACCGCTGCGGTCGTCGCCCGCGCAGGCCACACCGGTGAACAGCCAGCCGACCGGCAACGGCCACGGCATCCACACCGGCACCTGCGTGCGGTGCACCACGACGCCGAGCGCCTCGACGCCGGGCGGGAGCACCGGCTGCAGCGGATACACCGTGCCGTGCAGGTCGCACTGCCAGGAATCGGCGAAGAGACCGGGCGCCCTGACCCGGCCACCACATTTCGGGCAACTGGGTTCGCCCCTCATAGGGTCCCACGGTCCTACCCTCACTCCCCCACGTCAAGGACGATCACCCATCCGGACGGAGCGACCGACCAGCGGAACTTAGATGCAGCTCACATTAATCAGGGATGCTAACCGACTGTGTGCACACACCAACCATCCGATCCCCTCTCCGACATGGGAGCAAGCATGGATCCCTTCCACACCGAGCTGGCCCTCGGAATGTCGGACGCGCCACGTCCGGTGGCGGGCGCGGGCTACAACTTCGTGCGCTGGTTCACCACGGCGGCGGCTCCCTGCTTCGCTCCGAAGATCGAGGAGTGGAGCGACGTCCACATGCCCTTCGTCGTGGCGGCGGTCACCGCCGTGCTGGGCGCGGTCGTGGTCGTCGTACCGCGACGCGCGCTCACGCACGTCGCGGAGGAAATGAAACCGAGGCACGCCACCGAGGACGGGACCACGGTCTTCGCCGACTGACGACACAGCCGACAGCGGTCTTCGGTGCGTCCCGTCACTCCAGCGGGACGGACCTGCGCCCCGGATCGCGCAGGTCCGTCCCGTGCGTCAGCCAACGCTCCTGAAGGGCCTCCGCACCGTGCACCCGCTTCCAGGCGGCCTCGTTCGCGGTCATCGGCAGCAGCGGCAGAAACCGTACGGGGTCCAGCGGGGCTTCCAGCTCCAGGTCCTCGACCAGGCCGCCCGGCTCCGCCACCAGGACCGACGTGAACGGCGCCCCGGGCCACAGCGCCTCACCCACGTCCAGGGAGGCGCCGGGGGCCACGACCACGCCCTCGACCTGCGGGGACGCGGCCAGCACGGCGAGCGGGCGAAGCACCTTGTCGGTGTCGGCGAGACCGGCCCGGACGGAGAGGACCAGCTCGGCACGGGGGCCCTGGACGGGGTCGGCGAGCACGGCCGTGGGGTCCGCCATGGGCTGCGCCGCCATGCCGAGAGTGGCGTAGCGGACGATGTCGCCCTCCTGGCCCCCGGCGGGGAAGCGCAGCACCTCGATACGGTCGGTGCCGAGGAAGGTGACCGCCGCGCGCGCGTCCGGCTCGCCCAGCGCACTGCGCAACCGGGCCTCGACCAGAGGAAGAACATCAGCCATGCGGCGAGCATAGAACTCGTCGGGAAGTGACAAAGCGGCGCCTTGACACGTTGAGTGACTGGTACTCTGGGCCAGCGGTTTCGGGGCAGCATGCAGAAGCATCGCGATCAAGACCTCGACGCCTTGAATACTCCCCTACGGGGAAGCCCTCCAAACAGAGGGAATGGATCGTCCCTCACGAGGGACCGGCCGGAGGAGGTGGGGCTGGCATGGACCGAAGTCGACCGTGCAGTACCACCCGCTCTTCCGGCCGCTGAAGCGGCTGCTCCGGCTTCTCGCCCCTGCCGCCTCCCATCACCCGCGCACCTTCACGCGGAAGAGCACTTCGTCTCGTTTTGCCTGATCCGGCCCATCGGTTCGTCGAATCCGTCGTTTACGTCGATTTATCGATTCATCGATCCGTATCAGCAGCTGAACCACCAGCTGAACCAGCAGCGAAGCCGGCCACCGCGACGGTGCGGTGCTCCCCGCTTTGTGGACGTGCGGACACACGTACTCAGGACGTCCTCATTCCGGGTTGTGCCACCCGTCACCGGCGCCGTTCGCTCCCCGTCGCGAAGGAGCCTGCCATGTCGATGATCCGTGACCTGCGCGCCGCGGTCCGCCCGTCCCGCGTCTCTCTGCGCAAGGACAGCGGCGCCTACGACACCACCCGCGACCCGGCGACCGCCTCCGCCGTCGTCGACTGCGCCGTCTACCGGGACGGCACGCGCGTCGAGACGGACGCGCCGCTGAGCCCGCACGGGGCGATGCGCCAGGTGCGCCGCGACGGCGGGTTCGTGTGGATCGGTCTGCACGAGCCCACCGAAGACGAATTCGCCGGTATCGCCCGGGAGTTCGGCCTGCACCCGCTGGCCGTGGAGGACGCCGTCCAGGCCCACCAGCGGCCCAAGCTGGAGCGCTACGACGACTCCCTGTTCACGGTCTTCAAGACCATCCACTACGTCGACCACGACGAACTCACCGCCAGCAGCGAGGTCGTCGAGACCGGCGAGGTGATGTGCTTCACCGGGCGGGACTTCTTCATCACCGTCCGGCACGGCGGCCAGGGCTCGCTGCGTGCGCTGCGGCACCGGCTGCAGGCGGACCCCGAGTTGCTGCTCAAGGGCCCCTCGGCGGTGCTGCACGCCATCGCCGACCACGTCGTCGACGGCTACATCGCGGTCGCCGACGCGGTACAGGACGACATCGACGAGGTCGAGACGGAGGTGTTCTCGCCGGGCCGCAAGGGGACGCCGCGCGGCACGGACGCCGGCCGGATCTACCAACTCAAGCGCGAGGTACTGGAGTTCAAGCGGGCGGTGTCGCCGCTGCTGCGCCCCATGCAGCTGCTCAGCGAGCGTCCGATGCGGCTGATCGACCCAGAGATCCAGAAGTACTTCCGGGACGTCGCCGACCACGTGGCACGGGTGCAGGAGCAGGTCGTCGGCTTCGACGAGCTGCTGAACTCCATTCTCCAGGCCAACCTCGCCCAGGCGTCCGTCGCGCAGAACGAGGACATGCGCAAGATCACCTCGTGGGCGGCGATCATCGCCGTACCGACGATGGTGTGCGGGGTGTACGGCATGAACTTCGACTACATGCCGGAGACACACTGGAAGTACGGCTACCCGCTGGTCCTGTCGATCACGGTCGGCCTCTGTCTGGGCATCCACCGCACCCTCAAGCGCAACGGCTGGCTCTGACCGGCATCCGACCGTCATCGCTAGGCTGGCCGCATGACAAGCGAGCTGCTCGACCAGGCCCTCGTCGAGGAGGCCACCAAGAAGTCCGGCCTCGTCTGGGCCCGGGGGCCGGGGATGCCCGCCCGTGCGCTGTGGCACGTCTGGCACGAGGGCGCGGCCTGTGTCATCGGCGACGGTCCCGGTGAGCAGCCGCTGCCGGGGCTGGCCGACGGGGCCACGGCCGAAGTGACGGTGCGCAGCAAGGACAAGGGGGGCCGGCTGGTCTCCTGGACGGCCCGGGTCGTCGAGCTGCCGTCCGGCTCGGAGGCCTGGCAGGCCGCGGTCGCCGACCTCAAGGGCAAGCGCCTGAACGCCCCGGACGGCGAGGCGATGACCGGCCGCTGGGCCCGCGAGTGCCGGGTGCTTCGCCTGGAGCCGACCGGGGCGACGGTGCCGCTGCCCGAAGGGTCGCTGGCCGAGGCACCGCTGCCGAGTCCGGCGACGACGCGCGAACCCGCCCCGGCGGGGCTGCCGCGCCTGCTGCTGAAGCGCCGGAAGAGGCGCCCGTAGCGCTTCCTAGGACGTCGGCAGCTGTTTGCCGTAGTCCAGGGTGTCGTCCTTCGCCGGCTCCTTGAGCGCGAAGTCCTTGTTCCAGTCCGAGAAGCTGAGCGTGCCCCCGCTGCCCGCCCGCACCAGGCGCAGCGGGTACGGCGTGCCCTCCAGGGAGACGTCCAGCGAGCCGCCGGAACCCTCACCGCCGGTGATCCGGACGGTGCGCACGCCCGCCTGCTCGTGGCGGCCGTCCGTCTCCACCTTGCCGTGCAGGGCCAGCACGCCCTCGAGGAGGACGTCCTTGTCCGTGAAGCCGCTGAACTTCTTGTACACGGGGTCGCTCTGCGGCACCTTCACGTACTTGTCGGCCAGCTTCTCGGCAGCCGTCGCGTCACCGCCGTCGTGGCTCCAGAAACCGGCGTCGGCCTTGAGGAACAGCTGCTCACCGACGCGCAGCAGCCCGAACGTCGTCCCCTCGGCGGCGACCGAACCGGTGCCTCCGTCGGGCTTCAGCCGCATGTCGAGGGTGTAGGTGCTCCCGCCGGCGGCCACGGCCCCGTGCAGGCGTACCGCCCGGGCCGACTCGGCGACCGTGCGGGCCTTGGCGTGGATCTTGTCCGCCGGGAGTTTCCCGACGCCGTTGGTGCCCGCGTCCGGGTCCTCCTCGCCACTGCATCCCGTCAGCCCCGCTCCTGTCACCGCCAGGGCGCACACCGCGCCCATCAGAGCGGCACTGCGGATTCGGCGCCGGGGAGTCACAGACACAGGCGGACTGCCTTTCTGACAGGGACTGACAGTGGCTGTCAGGGAGTTGACACAGAGCTGACAAAGGAACCGGCCAGGAACCGGCGAGGAACCGACGAGGGGCAGGCAGTGCTCCAAGCGGCGTACCGCAGCGTACCGGGGCCCCGAACGGCGAACGGAGCCAGTCCGTCCGGACCCGGCCACCAGGGCGGAGCCGTTCGGGACGGGCTAGCCTGAAGCCCGTCCGAGCGGGCAATTCGGAAAAGAGACACCGTACGAATCAGCTCTCACTCACTCTGACGCACGCATACGAAAAGGAGCCGCGGCCATGGCAGCGGGCGCCCCCCGGATCTTCGTCTCCCACCTCTCCGGCATCGCCGTGTTCGACCCGACCGGCGACCAGGTGGGACGGGTACGCGATCTGGTCGTCATGCTCCGCGTCGCACGCAAGCCCCCACGTGTACTCGGTCTCGTCGTCGAACTCACCACCCGCCGCCGCATCTTCCTGCCCATGACCCGGGTCACCGGCGTCGAGTCCGGCCAGGTCATCACCACCGGCGTGCTCAACGTCCGGCGCTTCGAGCAGCGGCCCACCGAACGCCTCGTCTTCGGCGAGCTGCTCGACCGGCGGGTCACCCTCACCGAGACCGGCGAGGAGGTCACCGTCCTGGACCTGTCGGTGCAGCAGCTGCCCGCCCGCCGGGACTGGGAGATCGACAAGGTCTTCGTCCGCAAGGGGAAGAAGGGCGGCGCCTTCCGCCGCAACAAGGGCGAGACGCTGACCGTCGAGTGGTCCGGCGTCACCGGCTTCTCCGTGGAGGAGCAGGGGCAGGGCGCCGAGAACCTCCTCGCCACCTTCGAGCAGCTGCGCCCCGCCGACCTCGCCAACGTCCTGCACCATCTGTCCGCCAAGCGCCGCGCCGAGGTCGCCGCCGCCCTCGACGACGACCGCCTGGCCGACGTGCTGGAGGAGCTGCCGGAGGACGACCAGATCGAGATCCTCGGCAAGCTCAAGGAGGAGCGCGCCGCGGACGTGCTGGAGGCCATGGACCCCGACGACGCCGCCGACCTGCTCGGCGAGCTGCCCGAGGAGGACAAGGAGCGGCTGCTGAGCCTGATGAAGCCGGACGACGCGGCCGACATGCGGCGCCTGATGGCGTACGAGGAGCACACGGCCGGCGGTCTGATGACGACCGAGCCGATCGTGCTGCGGCCCGACGCGACCGTCGCGGACGCCCTGGCCCACATCCGCAACCCCGACCTGTCCCCGGCACACGCGGCGCAGGTCTACGTCTGCCGGCCGCCCGAGGAGACCCCGACCGGCAAGTACCTGGGCACGGTCCACTTCCAGCGCCTGCTGCGCGACCCGCCGTACACCCTGGTCGGCTCGATCATCGACGACGACCTGCAACCCCTGGAGCCGGACGCCGCGCTGCCCGTGGTCGCCGGGTTCTTCGCCGCGTACGACATGGTCGCGGCGCCGGTCGTCGACGAGTCCGGGTCGCTGCTGGGCGCGGTCACCGTGGACGACGTACTGGACCACATGCTGCCCGACGACTGGCGGGAGACCGAGTACCACCTGGAGGAGACGGCGGGGGAGGTGAGCGCCGATGGTGCCTGAGCGCGAGACGACGACCCGTGAGCGGGCCGCCTCGGGAGCCACGGCTGCCTCCCGTGCCCGGGCCCGCCTGGACCAGCCGCGCCCGCCGCGGCGCCGGTTCCTGCCCGAGTGGGACCCGGAGTCCTTCGGCCGGCTGTCGGAGCGCGTCGCCCGCTTCCTGGGCACCGGGCGGTTCATCGTCTGGATGACCGTCGTCATCATCCTTTGGGTGGTGTGGAACGTGTCCGCGCCGAGCAGCCTGCGCTTCGACGAGTACCCGTTCATCTTCCTGACGCTGATGCTCTCGCTCCAGGCCTCCTACGCGGCCCCGCTGATCCTGCTCGCGCAGAACCGGCAGGACGACCGGGACCGGGTCAATCTGGAGCAGGACCGGAAGCAGAACGAGCGGTCGATCGCCGACACCGAGTACCTGACCCGGGAGATCGCCGCCCTGCGCATCGGTCTGGGCGAGGTCGCGACGCGGGACTGGATCCGCTCCGAACTGCAGGACGTGATCAAGGACCTGGAGGAGCGGCACGACGGGCATCACCCCGATCGTGGGGTATTCCCGGCAGACCGGTCCGCGGGGCGTGACGTACACGACCGGTGACGGGGCTTTCCGTGCCCGGTGGGCGGCGCCGTACCATCGACCCATGGCTACGGAAGACGCGGTGCGTGAAGCACTGGCGACGGTGAACGATCCCGAGATCAACCGCCCCATCACCGAGCTGGGGATGGTCAAGTCGGTGGAGATCGGCGCGGACGGAGCGGTCGCGGTCGCCGTGTACCTGACGGTGTCCGGATGTCCCATGCGGGACACCATCACGCAGCGGGTGACGGACGCGGTGTCACAGGTCGAGGGTGTCACGCGCGTCGACGTCGAGCTTGACGTGATGAGCGACGAGCAGCGCAAGGAGCTGGCGAACGCCCTGCGCGGCGGCCAGACCGAACGTGAGGTGCCCTTCGCCAAGCCCGGCAGCCTGACTCGGGTGTACGCGGTCGCCTCCGGCAAGGGCGGCGTCGGCAAGTCCTCGGTGACGGTGAACCTGGCGGCGTCGATGGCGGCGGACGGCCTGAAGGTCGGTGTCGTCGACGCCGACATCTACGGCCACTCGGTGCCGCGCATGCTGGGCGCCGACGGGCAGCCCACCCAGGTCGAGAACATGATCATGCCGCCTTCGGCCAACGGCGTGAAGGTCATCTCCATCGGCATGTTCACCCCGGGCAACGCGCCGGTCGTCTGGCGCGGCCCGATGCTGCACCGCGCGCTCCAGCAGTTCCTGGCGGACGTGTACTGGGGCGACCTGGACGTCCTGCTGCTCGACCTGCCGCCCGGCACCGGCGACATCGCGATCTCCGTCGCGCAGCTCGTCCCGAACGCCGAGATCCTGGTCGTGACGACCCCTCAGCAGGCCGCGGCCGAGGTGGCCGAGCGGGCGGGCGCGATCGCCGTCCAGACCCACCAGAAGATCGTCGGCGTGGTCGAGAACATGTCCGGCCTGCCCTGCCCGCACTGCGGCGAGATGGTCGACGTCTTCGGTACCGGGGGCGGCCAGTCGGTCGCCGACGGCCTGACCCGCACCACGG
The DNA here is from genome assembly GCF_039539045.1 of Streptomyces marokkonensis. Lineage (NCBI taxonomy): Bacteria > Bacillati > Actinomycetota > Actinomycetes > Kitasatosporales > Streptomycetaceae > Streptomyces > Streptomyces marokkonensis. The sequence continues at coordinate 13,720 of NZ_BAABCQ010000045.1, read as the reverse complement.
GCGCGTCGGTCCCGGTCCTCGGCTCCATCCCGATCGACGTCCGGCTGCGCGAGGGCGGCGACGAGGGCAGGCCCATCGTCCTGTCCGCCCCGGACTCCCCGGCGGGCGCGGCGCTGCGCTCGATCGCGGGGAAGCTGGGCGGGCGCCAGCGGGGCCTTTCGGGGCTGTCGCTGGGGATCACGCCGAAGAACAAGTTCTGACGTACTCCGCCGTTGCCCGTACGGGGCCGGCATTGCCCGTGCGGGGCCGGCATTGCCGTACGGGACCGGGGGCGCTGTCCGCCGGGACGGCGCCCCTTGTCGTACGCCTGTGGCAGTCGTACGCGTGCCCGCCTGCCCGTCAGGCGTACGCGGAGATGTCCTTGACCACGGAGAAGGCCAGCCCGTAGGCGCTCATGCCCCTACCGTAGGCCCCCAGGTGGACGCCCCGCTGGGTGGAACCGGCGAGCACCCAGCCGAACTCGGACTCCCGGTAGTGGAAGGGTGTCGCCACCCCGTCCACCGGCAGGGACAGCGACGTCCAGTCCTCGCCGTCGAGGTCGTCCGCGAGGACCCACGCGGTCTCCGTCTGCTGCTCCAGCCAGTCGTCGCGCAGCGAGTGGTCCATCTGGCCGGGCCAGGTGAAGGACAGCAGCCCCACACCGGCGAGCCAGGCGGCCGAGGAGACCGAGGTGGCCTCCAGCAGACCTGTGCCGTCGGCACTGCGCCGGTCGGGATTGGCCGCGACGGTCACGACGACCGCGAACTTCTCCTTGGCGTCCTGCTCGTCGCCCGCCACATGCTCGTTGCGCACCGACGGTTCGTCTCCGTGCCCGATCGAGCCGTGCGCCACGGCCCCGTCGGCCGCCGTACCCACCTGCATCAGCCAGCGCCGCCCCGTGAAGGCCTCGTCGAGGCCGTACCAAGGGAAGGGCGCGCTCAGGTAGCCGTCGACCATGCGCCGGGCGGAGGGGACCTGTTGTCCGTCCTCCGCGGCCGGCGCCTGCGCGACCGCGCCACTTGTCGTCTCCATGTACCCGGACGCCTCCTCGCTCTCGTCGGACCGGAACGGCCCGCCCCCCTTCGGGCGCACTCGTCCGGTCCGCACAACAACTCGGGCAGCATAGCCACACCACAGGCGGCAGCCGGGAAATCGCCCGGCGCGTGGGTCGCGCGGACGTCGCCTCCGGGCCCTGCACGCCCCGTCCGGAGTGTGAGACGCGTCACGTGGGCCGGGCGGTGGAGTCGGCTCCGGTGAGGCGCGCAGCCCGTGGGCCGCGCTCAGGTGACGCTCAGGTGGCGTCCGCGTCGAACGGCGGGCGGTCGTCGAGGGCGGGGGTCTGGGGCTTCTTGGTCATGTCGATCCGACCGCCGACGGAGCCGGAGGAGGACGAGGCGGAGGAACCGGACGAGGACGAGGAGTCGGAGGACGACTCCGACTCGCGGCCGTGGACCGCATCGGTGACCTCGGCCATCTCCTTCTTCAGGTCGAAGCCGTTGCGGATCTCCTTGAGCCCCAGCTCGTCGTTGTCCAGCTGCTTGCGGATGAACGTCTTGGGGTTGAGGTCCTCGAACTCGAAGTCCTTGAACTCGGGGCCCAGCTCCTGCCGGATGTCCTGCTTGGCGCTGTCGGAGAACTCCCGGATCTTCCGGATGGTGCGCGTCACATCCTGGATGACCTTGGGGAGCTTGTCCGGACCGAAGACGAGCACGGCGAGGACGACGAGCGTCACCAGCTCTAGTGCGCCTATGTCATTGAACACCTGAAGCTCCTTGGGATGTCCGGGCCGCCACCACGGTACCCGCCGATCCTGTCCGACCGGTACCGTCCCGTGAGCCCCGAGTGCGTGTATGCGGGCGCTTTCCGAATTGTTTGCCTTCCTGGCTCCTTGTCTGGACCTGCGCGGCCCGTTCAGCCTCCGTCGGAGGAGCCGAGTACCAGTGAGACGTTCGTCTCCTCGCCGTCGCGCTCCAGCGTCAGCTCCAGACGGTCACCGGGGCGGTGGGCGCGGGTCTTGACGATGAGTTCCTCGCCGGAGTGCACGCGCTGTCCGTCCACGGCGGTGATCACGTCCCCCGGCTTGATGCCGGCCTCGGCGCCGGGGCCGCCCGTGGTGACCGCGGGCCCGCCGTCGCTGCCCTTGGCACCGACGCGGGCGCCGTCGCCGGCGTAGTTCATGTCGAGGGTGATGCCGATGACCGGGTGGGTGGCCCTACCCGTGTTGATCAGTTCCTCGGCGACGCGCTTGCCCTGGTTGATGGGGATGGCGAAACCGAGCCCTATGGAGCCGGCCTGGCCACCGTCCGACTCGGTGCCGCCGCTGCCGGCGGACCGGATGGCGGAGTTGATGCCGATGGCCCGGCCCTGGGCGTCCAGGAGGGGACCGCCGGAGTTGCCGGGGTTGATCGGCGCGTCGGTCTGCAGCGCGTCGACGTACGAGACGTCGCTGCCGTCACCCTCCCCGCCGCCCGCCGTGATGGGCCGCTCCTTGGCGCTGATGATGCCGGAGGTGACCGTGCCCGCCAGGTCGAAGGGGGCGCCGATGGCGACGACGGGGTCGCCGACCCGCACGTTGTCGGAGTTGCCGAGGGGCAGGGGGGTGAGGCCGCTGACGCCCTTCACCTTCACCACGGCGAGGTCGTATCCGCTGTCGCGGCCGACGAGCGTGGCCTCGGCGGTGTCGCCGCTGTTGAAGGTCACGGTTATCTCGCCGCCGGAACCGGCGGGCTCCACGACGTGGTTGTTGGTCAGGATGTGGCCGCGGTCGTCGAGCACGAAGCCGGTGCCGGTGCCCGCTGCGTCGCTGCCGCTCACGTGCAGGGTCACCACGCTCGGCAGGGCCCGGGCGGCGATCCCGGCGACGCTGTCCGGCGCCCGGTCTGCCGCTTCCTTCCCGGCCTGCGGCAGCTCGACCGTGCCCACGCCGCCGTTGCGCTCCAGGTACGTGCCCAGGGCGCCGCCGACCCCGCCGGAGGCCAGGGCGATCAGCACGGCCCCGCCGACCATCGCCTTCCTGGCCCGCCTACGTCGCCGCCCAGACGTCTGAGCGACCGCACCGGTGTGCTGAAGGGGCGCGGCGTGGGCCGGGGCGGCCCAGGGGTCGTAGCGCCCCCAGGGGTCGGTGCCCGGCTCGCCGCTGCCCGGATCGGGGAAGGCCGGCGCCTCCGACACGGAAGTCGCCGGTGTCATCGGCGTGATCGGCTGGGCGGGAGACGCCACCGCTGCCGTGGCAGCGTGCGCCGGCGGGACGGGAGGCGGCGCATCCGCCAACGCCGGATCGGGCACCGCCCCCGGCGGCGGAACCTGCGACGGCACCGGGTACGCGGACGACGCGGCAGGCACCCCCGGCGCGACCGTGCCGTGCGCTGGTGTCGCCGTCGGGTGCTGCACCGGCGGAGCGGGAGCCCAGGGCCCCGGTTCGCCGTACGGGGGTGTGCTGTACGGGTCGGGGTCGTGCAGCGGTTTGCCGCGCTCGGCCACGGGTGCCGTGGCCAGGGCGGCGTCGGCATCGACGCCGTGCCGTTCGGCGCCCACGCCCGTGTGCGGACCCGCGTCGCTGCCCGCGCCCGCGTAGGGAACGGCATCGGCGGGGCCGCCCGCGGGCTCGCCACCGTCCGTGATCCCGCCACCGTCCGTGATCCCGTCGCCGTCCGTGGGCCGGTCCTTCTCGGGCGCCGGTCGGTCCAGCTCGTAGTCCCCTTCGTCGGCCACGCGGACCGCAGCCGGGCGTTCCAGCTCGAAGTCGCCCCCGTCGGCCACGTCACCGGCGGCCGTACGGGGGCGTTCCAGTTCGAAGTCGCCGTCGGTCGCCTCTTCGGGCGAGCGGGGACGACTCCACCACTTCGCCTTCGTGGGCTTCCCCTCGTTCATGTTCTCCCCCGCAGCTGGCCGCAGATCGTCGGCTCCAAGGGCTCTGGAGCCCCCCGGATTCAATCAGGTTCGCGGGCTGGTGCGCAGACCCCGGTCAGGGGACCGGACGGTGGGAGGAGGCGGGGGAAGCCACGGGAGAGGGGGACGGGCCCGGGTCGGGAACAGGGGCGGCGAGCAGGCCGGGCGGCCTGACCTCGGCGACCGTCGCCCAGGAGGTCAGCGAGAGCGGCGGAACCGCTCCGAGCGGACGTATCAGCGGGGACATGGCGGCGGCACCGGCCATCACCGGAGTGGTCAGCGCACGCACGGCCTGCTGTCGCGGATCGGTACCCGAAGGGGCCGGTACACCCGGCAGCAGCGGCGCGGACATGGCCGTGGGGGCGACGGGAGTATCGCCGAGCGCCCGCTGTCCCTGCCCCTGCCCGAGCAGCGCACCGCCCGAGCGACGGCGCTGACTCTCGGAGCTCGTGGCCGCTCCCGCGCCCTGTGTGCGTGTCGGCGTCACGTTGCTGCCGCTCCCGGAGCCGCGCGCCTCCGTGGTGGTGTCCGGCGTGCCGAGGGTGACACCACCCAGCGCGATCGCGGCCAGCGACACCGCTCCGGCAGCGGCGCAGGCGAACCGCAGACCACGCGTGGAGGACCGCTCCGACTCGTGCCGGCTCACGTCGTGGATGCGGAAGCCGCGCCCCTGCGAGGCCGGCGCCGGCACGGGAGAGTGCGGCCGGGCGGGAACGTAGCCGAACTCGAACCGCTCGCCGCGCTTGCTTCCGAAGACGCCGTCGAGGCCACCGGCGAATCCTCCGGCGTCCAGGGGTGAGCCGCCACCGTCCGTGTCGCCTCCCCCGGGAAGCCCCTGGAGGCGGGCCAGGAAGCTCTCGGACGGGGCCGGCGGGGCCGCTTTGGCGAAGACGTTCTTCAGCCGGCGCTGCGCGTCGACCTCCGCCTTGCACTTCAGGCAGGTGGCCACGTGTGCCAGCACGCGCTCACGCGCGTCATGACCGAGCTCTCCGTCCACCAGGGCGGAGAGTCGGTCTCCCAGATGCTGCTCTGCGAGGTGTCCCTCGGGTTCAGGCCGTGACCCACTCACGCGCTCGTGCCCCCTCCTCCCAGTGCGGGAACACGGGCCGCGAACGAGCGACGCTCGGCACGCGCCTTGGGAGAACGGTGCGCGAGTGCCTTGCGCAGCTGGGAGCGACCGCGGTGGATCCGGGAGCGGACGGTGCCCAGCTTGACGCCGAGGGTCGCGGCGATCTCCTCGTACGACAGCCCCTCGATGTCGCACAGGACGACAGCGGCGCGGAACTCGGGCGCGAGGGTGTCGAGGGCCTGCTGGACGTCCGCGTCGAAGTGGGCGTCGTGGAAGACCTGCTGCGGGTTGGGTTCCTTGCTGGGCAGTCGCTCGGCCGCGTCGTCGCCGAGCGCGTCGAAGCGAATGCGCTGCTTGCGACGGACCATGTCCAGGAAGAGGTTGGTGGTGATGCGGTGCAGCCAGCCCTCGAAGGTGCCCGGCGTGTAGGTCGACAGCGACCGGAAGACGCGGACGAAGACCTCCTGCGTGAGGTCCTCGGCGTCGTGCTGGTTGCCGGTGAGGCGGTAGGCGAGGCGGTATACCCGACCGCTGTGGGTGCTGACGATCTCCTCCCAGGTGGGCGGAGTCCACGCCTGCCCGTCCGCGTCGCTGGAGAAGGTCGCGGTCTGGGTGCGTCCCGTGGTGGGACTGTCGGAGTGGCTGTGGTCAGCAGCGGTGTCGTTCACGAATTTCGGCCTGCCTGCCGATCCGAGGAAGCGCCGCAGCACTCCTCCCCGATCCGCGGGTGCGGCCGCACCTCCCCTGTCGGCTCTGGTGGTGTCCAGTGGAGCCCCTACCATAGCCACCTCGCCCGTTAGCTCCGGATAAGCGGTTTTACGAGAATTTGATCTGGACCGGCACGGCCCGTCCGGCCGCGTCAGCACTCGCCCGGCGCTCTGACCCATCCGCCGCCCCCGTCCCAGCCCGGCCACTCGGTCGTCTCTTTACTCTCCCCTTGAACGACTGGTCCCATCTGCGGGTTCCCGACGCCAACGGATACAGTCACGCCGAGGCAACGACGGGGACAGGAGAGGGTCATTACCGGCAACCGGCAGACGAGCTGGGCGTTCGCCGACGCCTATGTCGCCGAGGACGACGCGCTGCTCTGGGCACGCGACCGGGCTCGCGAGGCGGGCCTGCGCTCGGTGACCCCGGGCACGGGCTCCGCGCTGGGGTTGCTGGCCGCCGCCGTGGACGCCAAGGCGGTCGCGGAGATCGGCACCGGCTTCGGCGTCTCCGGAATCCATCTCCTCCAGGGCATGCGGCCGGACGGGGTACTGACCACGGTCGACCCGGAGCCGGAACACCAGCAGTTCGCCCGTCAGGCCTTCCGCGCCGCGGGCTTCGCCAGCAACCGGGCCCGTTTCATTCCGGGCCGGGCCCTGGACGTGCTGCCCCGCCTCGCCGACGCCGGTTACGACCTCGTCTTCTGCGACGGGGACCGTCTGGAGTACCTGGACTATCTCGACGAGTCGTTGCGCCTGCTGCGCCCCGGAGGTCTCGTCGCCTTCGAAGGCGTCCTCGGCGGCGGCCGGACGATCGACTCCGGTCCGCAGCCCACCGAGGTGCTGCGGCTGCGGGAACTCCTGCGCGCGGTGCGGGAGAGCCAGGAGCTGGTGCCGTCACTGCTGCCGGTGGGCGACGGACTGCTGTGCGCCGTCAAACGGTGAAGCAGGCGGCAGCCCGGTGGAACGGGCCCGCGCGGGCCCCGATAGCACGAGCACGAGCACACGAGTGGAACAGGAAGACAATCACCCCGGCACCATGTGCGGTACCGGGGCGACTGAACGGGTATGGTCGCTCGCGCGTCAGCCGACGACCTTCTTGAGGGCGTCGCCGAGCGCGTCGGCCTCGTCGGGGGTCAGCTCGACGACGAGTCGACCGCCGCCTTCGAGCGGAACGCGCATGACGATGCCCCGCCCCTCCTTTGTCACCTCGAGCGGGCCATCGCCCGTCCGCGGCTTCATGGCCGCCATGCTCGTTCCCCTTCCTGATACCAGCTCACCGTCACCGCCGACGGCCCGTGAGGGCACGCGCAGTCCGGCATGGACGCGCGACACCGGCATCGAACACATTGCTTCCCAGCCATTATCCCGCATCCCAGGACCCGATGACCAACATCAGTCCGCATCGCTTGGGAAACGCGCCCGAGCAAAACCACTCAATTCGGCGATGTGACTGCGATACTGCGCGCCCTTGTCCACTTCTGCCGATCGGGAACGGACCGGAATCCTTTGACGCAGGTCACATCTCCGGAGCGATCCATTGCCGGTGATACCCGTCATGCTGTGTCCCGGACCCACATGTACGACCCACATGTACGACCCACATGTACGACCCACATGTACGACCCACATGTACGACCCACACGGACGACGACGCGGAGGGGAACCATGGCCGACACCGTGCTCTACGAGGTGAGCGACGGGCTCGCGACGATCACGCTGAACCGCCCCGAGGCGATGAACGCGCTGAACATCGAGACGAAGGTCGCGCTCCGGGACGCGGTGCGTTCCGCCGCCGCGGACGACGCCGTACGGGCGGTGCTGCTGACCTCGGCCGGAGAGCGGGCGTTCTGCGTCGGCCAGGACCTCAAGGAGCACGTCGGGCTGCTGGCCGCCGACCGGGAGACGGGCTCGGACCAGACCATGAGCACGGTGCGGGAGCACTACAACCCGATCGTGCGGGCGCTCGCCGAGGCGAGGAAGCCGGTGGTGGCCGCCGTGAACGGCGTGGCGGCCGGGGCGGGCTTCGGTTTCGCCCTCGCGGCGGACTACCGGGTCGTCGCGGACACGGCGGCTTTCAACACGTCCTTCGCAGGGGTCGCGCTCACCGCAGACTCGGGCGTCTCCTGGACGCTGCCGCGTGTCGTCGGCCCCGGGCGCGCCGCCGACCTGCTGCTCTTCCCCCGCAGCATCGGTGCCCGGGAAGCGTACGAGCTGGGTATCGCCAACCGGGTGGTCCCCGCCGCCGACCTGCGTGCCGAGGCCGAGCAGACGGCGCGGGCGCTGGCCGAGGGGCCGACGGTGGCGTACGCGGCGTTGAAGGAGGCGATGGCGTACGGGCTGACCCACTCGCTCTCCGAGACGTTGGAGAAGGAGGACGAGCTGCAGTCCCGGGCCGGCTCCTCGAAGGACCACGCGATCGCGGTGCGGGCGTTCGTCGACAAGGAGAAGCCGCGCTACCTGGGCAAGTGAGCCGGTGATCGTCGGCCTGCGCGCGACACGCATGTCTCCAGGTGGTCGTCGACCAGTCCGCAGGCCTGCATCAGCGCGTACGCCGTCGTCGGGCCGACGAAGCGCAGGCCCCGCTTCTTCAGGGCCTTGGCCAGCGCCGTGGACTCAGAAGTGACGGCCGGGACGTCGGCGAGGGTCTTCGGGACCGGGCGTCCGGCCGGGTCCGGGGCGTGGGACCAGATCAGTTCGTCCAGCTCGCCCGGGGCCCACTGGGCCAGCACGCGCGCGTTGGCGAGGGTCGCGTCGATCTTGGCGCGGTTGCGGATGATGCCCACGTCGGCGAGGAGTCGCTCACGGTCCTCGTCCCCGAAGTCCGCCACCTTGGAGATCTCGAACGCGGCGAAGGCCGTACGGAAGCCCGGGCGGCGGCGCAGGATGGTGATCCAGGACAGGCCGGACTGGAAGGCCTCGAGGCTGAGGCGTTCGAACAGGGCGTCGTCGCCGTGGACCGGGCGGCCCCACTCCTCGTCGTGGTACGTCACGTAGTCCGCGGTGGACAGGGCCCAGGGACAGCGCGGCGCGCCGTCCGGGCCCGCGACGGCCTCCCCCGCGCTCACTCCGGCTCCTCCTGGGCCGGCTTCTTCATGGAGACGTGCTGGTGGACGGCGGCCGCCCGAGCCCCGGCCAGCGCGGACTCCAGGTCGGCGATGCGGGCGTCGCGCTCGGCCAGCTCGGCGCCGAGGCGGCCGAAGGCATCGTCGACGTCGGCCATGCGGTAGCCGCGCGCGGCGAGCGGGAAGCGGAGCCGCTCCACGTCCGCGCGGTCCACCGGGCGGTCCGGGGGCAGGGAGTCGCTCAGCCGCTCGGGGGCGGCGTCGGGCAACGGCCCGCTGTCGCCGCCGCTCACCACGGCGAGCGTCACCGCGGCGACCACGACGGCCAGCGCGATGACGAGGAACAGGAACATGACCATCGCTGGGGCCCCCATGGTCGGTCGGGCGCGGCGATCGCGTGGGTTCGAGGACTCGACGGATCGCGTGCCTGGTTGGATCGGTGTCGGAGCAGGAGTCGGAGCCGAGGCTGGAGTCGGAGTCGGTTGTGTCGGGTCCGATCGTGCCATGCGAGTCTGACAGTCGGGGCCGCAGGCGGTCGATGCGCGGTCGATGCCGCACAGGAGGCCCGGATTCGTGGACCGAATCCGCGGGGCGGCCCTCCAAGGGCGAGAGCGGGACGTGAGAACGGTATGGACGTGGAGATGTCACAGGGGATGCTCAGGCTGGGCAGGCGTGAGTTCGCGGCGCACGAGCCGGTCGTCATGGCGATCGTGAACCGGACCCCGGACTCCTTCTACGACCGCGGGGCGACCTTCCGCGACGAGCCCGCCCTCGCGCGCGTGGAACAGGCGGTGGCCGAGGGCGCCGCGATCATCGATGTCGGCGGGGTGAAGGCCGGGCCGGGGGACGAGGTGTCGGCCGAGGAGGAGGCACGGCGGACGGTGGGGTTCGTCGCCGAGGTCCGGCGGCGGTTCCCGGACGTCGTGATCAGCGTGGACACCTGGCGGCACGAGGTCGGCGAGGCCGTGTGCGAGGCGGGGGCGGACGTGCTGAACGACGCGTGGGGCGGCGTCGACCCGAAGCTCGCGGAGGTCGCCGCGCGGTACGGGGCGGGGCTGGTGTGCACACACGCCGGCGGCGCGCAGCCGCGGACGCGGCCGCACCGGGTGGCGTACGAGGACGTCATGGCCGACATCCTGGAGCGGACGCTGGGACTGGCCGAGCGGGCGCTGGCCCTGGGCGTGCCGCGGGAGTCGGTGCTGATCGATCCCGGACACGACTTCGGGAAGAACACGCGGCACAGTCTGGAGGCGACGCGTCGGCTCGGGGAGATGGTGGCGACGGGGTGGCCGGTGCTGGTGTCCCTGTCCAACAAGGACTTCGTCGGGGAGACGCTGGACCGGCCCGTGAAGGAGCGTCTGCTCGGGACGCTGGCGACGACGGCGGTGTCGGCGTGGCTGGGGGCGCGGGTGTACCGGGTGCACGAGGTGGCGGAGACCCGGCAGGTGCTGGACATGGTGGCGACGATCGCGGGTCACCGGGAGCCGGCCGTGGCTCGGCGGGGGCTGGCCTAGACCGCGGCGGCGGGGACCGGGCAGCGGCGGCAGGGCAGCGCAGGCCCGGGAAGCGGCGACAGGAACGGCGCAGGCCCGGGAAGCGGCGGCAGGAACGGCGCAGGCCCGGGAAGCGGCGGCAGAGCGGCGCAGGCCCGGGAAGCGGCGGCAGGGCAGCGGCGGGGGGCCGGGTTCTTCTCCGCCTCGCCGCCCTCCCCCTGTACGGCGGTACGAGGCGACGGCGCGGGCCGGACGGCGACCCGGCCGCCACCGCCGTCACCGCCCGAGCCCCGCGCGACGACGGGCCCTAACGCCCCGCCTCCTTGGAGACCAGGGCCACCGCCTCGTCCACCTCGTCCGTGACGTGGAAGAGCAGCAGGTCCTTCTCCGCGGCCTTGCCCTGCGCGACCAGGGTGCCGCGGAGCCAGTCGACCAGGCCGCCCCAGTACTCGGAGCCGAACAGGACGATGGGGAAGCGGGTCACCTTCTGGGTCTGCACCAGGGTGAGCGCCTCGAAGAGCTCGTCGAGGGTGCCCAGGCCCCCGGGCAGGACCACGAAGCCCTGCGCGTACTTCACGAACATCATCTTGCGGACGAAGAAGTAGCGGAAGTTCAGGCCGATGTCGACGTACGGGTTGAGCCCCTGCTCGAAGGGCAGTTCGATGCCGAGACCGACCGACGTGCCGTTCGCCTCCAGGGCGCCCTTGTTGGCCGCCTCCATGGCCCCCGGCCCACCGCCGGTGATGACCGCGAAGCCGGCCTCCACCAGGCCGCGACCGAGCCGCACGCCCGCCTCGTACTCCGGTGAGTCGGCCGGCGTACGGGCGGAACCGAAGACGCTGATCGCGGGCGGGAGTTCGGCGAGCGTGCCGAAGCCCTCGATGAACTCCGACTGGATGCGCAGGACGCGCCACGGGTCGGTGTGCACCCAGTCGGTCGGGGCACGCTCGTCCAGCAGGCGCTGGTCCGTGGTGCTCTTCTGTACCTGACCCCGCCGCCGGAGGACAGGGCCCAGGCGCTGCTCCTCCGGTGGCCGCTTCTTGCCCTCGGGGTTGCCAGTAGCCATGTGCGCTCCCTCCGGTTTCAGGTTCTTCCACCTCAGCGTAGATCTACGCGGGTTACGTGCGAGGGACCTCAGCATGTCCCCCGCACAGCGGCCTAAACCCGGTTCGGATCACGCCGTCAGCCAGGACCGCAGGCGCTCCTCCCCCGCGAGGATCTTCGCCGTCTCCACCCGCTCGTCGCGCTTGTGCGCCAAGTGCGGGTTTCCGGGACCGTAGTTGACCGCCGGGACGCCGAGTGCCGAGAAGCGTGACACGTCCGTCCAGCCGTACTTGGGCTGCGGGGTGCCGCCCACCGCCTCGATGAACGCGGCCGCGGCCGGGTGGGACAGCCCCGGCAGGGCCGCGCCGCTGTGGTCGTCGACCACGAAGTCCGTCACCCCGCAGTCCGCGAAGACCTCGCGCACATGGGCGAGGGCCTCCTCGGGGCTGCGGTCCGGGGCGTAGCGGAAGTTGACCGTGACCACGCACTCGTCGGGGATGACGTTGCCCGCGACCCCGCCGGTGATGCCGACGGCGTTCAGGCCCTCGCGGTACTCCAGGCCGTCGATCACCGGGTAGCGGGGCTCGTACGCCGCCAGGCGGGCGAGTATCGGGGCGGCGGCGTGGATCGCGTTGGAGCCCATCCAGGAGCGCGCGGAGTGCGCACGCTCCCCCGTCGTCTTCAGCAGCACCCGCAGCGTGCCCTGGCAACCGCCCTCCACCTGGCCGTCCGACGGTTCGAGGAGCACCGCGAAGTCGCCCTCCAGCCACTCGGGGTACGCCTCGGCGACGTGCTTCAGACCGTTCAGGTCGGCGGCGACCTCCTCGTTGTCGTAGAAGACGAAGGTCAGGTCGCGGTTGGGCGCGGGGACCGTCGCCGCGATGCGCAGCTGCACGGCGACGCCGGCCTTCATGTCGCAGGTGCCGCAGCCCCACAGGACTCCGTCCTCGTCCAGCCGGGACGGTACGTTGCCGGCGATCGGGACGGTGTCGATGTGACCGGCGAGGATCACGCGCTCCGCCCGGCCCAGGTCGGTACGGGCCACCACGTTGTTGCCGTACCGCTCGACCGACAGGTGCGGCAGGGCGCGCAGGGCGCTCTCGACCGCGTCCGCGAGCGGCTCCTCGGTGCCGCTCTCGGAGGGGAAGTCGACGAGCCGCGCGGTGAGCTCCGCGGCGTCCAGCGTGAGGTCAAGCGGGGTATCGGCCATGCCCCGACCCTAACCGCTGCCCTTTCGGGCACCCTTCGCGCCCGGCGTACACCATCCCTTGCCCTCCAGTACCTTGTACGCGTGCTTCAGCCGCCACCACCCCGCAAACGCCATGGCCGCCTGCTCCGTTCCGGGGCGGCCTTCGTGGTCCTGCTCTCGGTCGCCGGTTACCTCACGGTGCAGTACGTCACCGGGGGCGCGGGCGCTCCGGGCTGCAAGGTCGTCGCGAGCGGGGACGGCCACGCGACCTACGAGTTCACGCCGGAGCAGGCGGTGAACGCGGCGACGATCACCGCCGTGGGCACCGCGCGCGGCCTGCCGGAGGAGGCGGTGACGATCGCGCTGGCGACCGCGTTGCAGGAGTCGACGCTGCGCAACATCGACTACGGCGACCGCGACTCGCTCGGCCTGTTCCAGCAGCGTCCCTCGCAGGGCTGGGGCACACCGGAGGAGATCATGGACCCGGCGTACTCGGCGGGCATGTTCTACGAGCATCTGGTCGAGGTGCCCGGCTACACGCGCCTCCCGCTGACCGTCGCCGCCCAGCGCGTGCAGCGCAGCGGCTTCCCGCAGGCGTACGCCAAGCACGAACCGGACGCCACACTGCTCGCCGCCGCGCTGACCGGGCGGTCCGCGGCGACGCTGACCTGTGAGGGCCGCCCGGGTGCGGGCCGGGCGCAGGGGCCGGACGCGGTCCGCGCGGCGCTCGTACGGGACTTCGGGCAGGACGTGCTCCAGTCGGCCGGCGAGACCGTGGACGACGCCTCACCGGTGTCCGTGGCCCCACCCTCGCCGACCACGGGCGCGGACGGCGCTTCGGGCGCCACCGGAACCGAGGACGGCACGGGAACCGCGGGCGGCTCCGACGGGCGGACCGTGACGCTGCCCGTGACCGCCGGCGCCGGCGCCGGTTCGGAGGAACGCCTGGGGCAGCGGGGCTGGCAGCTGGCCCACTGGGCGGTGGCCAACGCCTCCTCGCTGCGCATCGAGCGGGTCGCCTACGCGGGCCGGGAGTGGACCGCGGGCAACACCGACAGCAAGTGGTACCCGACGGACGCGGGCAGCGCCCACGGGGCCGAGCGGACGGCGGGACCGGTCCGGATCACGTCCGCGCGGTAGCGCTCGCCCGTACGAGCCGTCACTCCGGGGAGTTACCCGTACGGGCGTCGGGTCGACGCGGTGGGCGGATTTCCGTGCCGTCACCCCCGAATCCGCCGCAGCCCGGGAATGCCAAGGGCTGTAAGGATTCGGCAAGCCATCCAGGG
>NZ_BAABCQ010000044.1:0-47348 GCF_039539045.1 Streptomyces marokkonensis | reverse complement strand
GCTCTTTCACACGGGCACCATCCGGACGAACGGTCGATGACCGGTCGGTAACGGGCGCCCGAACCGCCCTCTAGTACACGGCGCGGGCCAGCGCCCTGCGCGCCGCGGCAACCCGCGGGTCGTCGGCGCCCACTACCTCGAACAGCTCCAGCAACCGCACGCGTACGGCGTCCCGGTCGTCCCCGGCCGTGACCCGCACCGCGTCGACGAGGCGCCCGAAGGCGTCCTCCACGTGACCGCCCACCAGATCCAGGTCGGCGGCGGCAATCTGCGCCTGGGCGTCGCCCGGCTTGTCGGCCGCGTCCTGACGGACCCGCTGCGGATCGGCGCCCTGCACGCGCTGGAGCAACTCGGCCTGGGACAGGCCCAGTTTGGCCTCCGTGTTACCCGGGTCCTCACTCAGTACGCTCTTGTACGCCTGGACGGCTCCGGACAGATCACCCGCGTCCAGCGCCTGCACGGCGGCCTCCAGGGCCGCGTCGTGCGGCCCGGCCGGAGGCTCGGGGGCGGCGGCGGGCTGCGCGCCCGGCTCCGCCTCGGGGTCGACGGCGAGACCGGTCAGGCCGAAGCGCTCCTCGGCGACCTGCACCAGCTGGTCCAGGGTCTGACGGATCTGCGTCTCACTGGCGGCGCCCTGGAAGAGCGGCAGCGCCTGTCCGGCGACGACCGCGAAGACGGCCGGGATGCCCTGGACGCCGAACTGCTGCATCAGCATCTGGTTGGCGTCGACGTCGATCTTGGCGAGGAGGAAGCGGCCGCCGTACTCGACGGCGAGCCGCTCGAGGACCGGACTCAACTGCTTGCAGGGCTCACACCACTCGGCCCAGAAGTCGATGACGACCGGGACCTCGGTGGACCGCTGCAGGACTTCATTCTCGAAGCCGGCCTCGTCGACGTCGATGACGAGGTCGGCCGGGGAGACGGCCCCCGTCCCACCGTGTCGGGCCGCCTCGGCGCGCGCCTGCTCCGCCTTCGCCTTGGCCTCCTGGGCCTGCTTCACCGCGGCGAGGTCGACGACCCCGCTCATGGACATGTTCCGTGGCTGCATGGGTCTATCCTCCCCCGTACTCCGCGCGTGCGTGAAAAGCGGGCCGAAAGCCCGCCCTGAAGTGTGCTGTTGGCGCCGGGTCCCCACCCTCGCCCGTGGTCGTCGCTGGGGCACGGGCGGACCCGTGCTTTCGCTACGACCCGTAGCGTAATACCGCGACGGGCCGCCGGCACGGCCCGATCGAGTGATCTGCCTCACGCCCGCTCCCTGGTTACCCGCCGGTTAAGGTCGGGGAATGCAGAGCAGCTCCCCCGCCGGCCGTGCCGGGCGCCCGCGCAGTGCCGCGGCGGACGCCGCGATCCTGGCCGCGACGCGGGCGGCCCTGATCGACCTGGGCTGGTCGAGGCTCACCCTGGGAGACGTCGCCACGCGGGCCGGGGTTGCCAAGACGACGCTGTACCGGCGCTGGGCGGGCAAGAACGAGCTGGTGGTCGACGCGGTCGCCGAGCTCTTCGACGAGCTCCGGCTCCCCGACCGCGGCTCCCTGGCCGCCGACATCGAGGGCGTGGTGCTCCAGTTCGCCGGCATCCTGGCCCGCCCGGAGGCCCGCAGCGGCCTGATGGCGGTGATCGCCGAGTCCACCCGCGACGACGCCCTGCGCGAGCGCATCCGCGCCTCGATCGTGGACCGGCAGAAGCGCCTCATCCTCGCCGGCCGGGCGCGGGCGCAGGCCCGGGGCGAGCTGCCGCCGGAGTCCGACGCCGGCGAGGCGGCCCGCACGGTCGACCTGATCTTCGACATGGTGGCCGGCGCGGTGGTGCACCGCACCCTGGTGAGCGCGGAACCGGCCGACGAGGAGTGGGTGCACGACTTCACCCGGGTCCTGCTGTCGGGCCTCGCGGTTGCGGGTGCCTACCCTCCAGGATAGCCAAACGTCACAGCGGATCGGTGCCCTATTTCGGATAGATGCTCACGACATCCGCATAAATGTGGGTGGGGTTTCACGGGCGGTGCGAGTAGGGCTCCACGGGCGGGTTCCGTGCCGCACCAATCGGGGACGCGCGCCGAGCCGCAGATACGGAGTCCCGAGTTCCTGGCTCCGCGCCGCAGAATCCCGACGGACGGCGCCGCGCGCCTTCCTCTCCGGTCGTCCAACCGGTGCGCCGCCGTGATTCAAGGGACTCCGCGCCGCAGAATTCTGGCGGGCGGCGCCCCACGCCGCCCCCTCCGGTCGTCCAACCGGTGTGCCACCGTGATTCATGGGACACAGAAGGGCACTACCTTGCGCATACTCAGACGGGCGCTGGGCACCACGCTCACCGCAGCCCTCGGTTCGCTGCTGCTGACCGTTCCGGGAGCCGCCCCGGCGTTCGCGGCGGGCGGCGTGCCGCTGCCGTTGTACTCCCTCGCCGACATGGAAGTCGACGGGAACAGCAAGCGGGTCTTTCTCAGCATGCCCGCGGGGGCGGACGGCCGGGTCGTGGTGACGGACTACGACGGCGGCAACAGCACCTGGCTGGGCGGCCTGCCGGGCGCCGGCGGGCTGGCCCTCTCGCCCGACTCCCGGACCCTCTACGTGGCCGCGCGGGACATCGACACCATCGTCGCGTACGACACCGCGACACTGACGGAGACCGCACGGTACTTCGTGGGCGAGGACACCGCCCCGTGGAGCCTGGCTTTCGCGGGCGGGAAGCTGTGGTTCGGATACGGCACCACCGGGGACCTCGGGTCGGTCGACGTGTCCGGTGCCGAACCGGTGATCGAGCTCGGTCTGGACGGTTCGCTGGACCGGGGGGCGGAGCTCGTCGCCTCCCCCGCCGACCCCGACGTGCTGGTGGCCGGCACGGGCAACCCCAACGTCAACACCCTCACGGTGTACGACGTGAACGGCGGATCCCCCGAGGTGGCCGCCCGGCGGGTGTTCTCCGGGACCGAGATGAACGGTCTGCGGGACCTGGCCGTGACACCCGACGGCCGGAGCGTCGTCGTGGCCGCCCTCATGTCGCCCGGCTACCAGACCTTCCGTCTCGACGACCTCTCGGACCAGGCAACCCCTGCGGCTTCGCCCTCTCCCCTGGCCGTCGCCGTCGCACCCGACGGCACGGTGGCCGGAGGAACCTCCAACAACAGCGTCGACGTGCCGGACCTGTCCTTCTACGCGCCGGGCGCTCCCGCTCCGCTGACCACGGTCGAGGTGGGCGGTGGCATCGAGAGGTTGGTGGACGAGGGGCTTGCCTGGGCGCCGGACGGGAGCCGGGTCTTCGCCGTGACACGGCAGACCGGCGTCATGGGACTCCGGTTCCATGCGCGGCAGGTCGCCACCACCGTGCAG
This sequence comes from Streptomyces marokkonensis, assembly GCF_039539045.1. Classification (NCBI taxonomy): domain Bacteria; kingdom Bacillati; phylum Actinomycetota; class Actinomycetes; order Kitasatosporales; family Streptomycetaceae; genus Streptomyces; species Streptomyces marokkonensis. The sequence continues at coordinate 44,025 of NZ_BAABCQ010000044.1, read as the reverse complement.
ACCACCCTTGCCCTCGAGGCGCCCCCGACCAGCAGGAGGTACCGGGAACTGACCGTCACCGGCACCCTGGCCCCGGCAGCCGGCTTCGCGCCCGGCACCACCGTCGCCGTGACGCGCTACGACGCCGCCGCTCCGGAAGGCACCTCGCTGGGTACCGTCACGGTGGCGGCCGACGGCACCTTCACCGTGACCGACACGCCGCGCAGGACCGGTCGGGCGAGGTACGGCGTGACGTACGCCGGTGACCCCTGGCACACCACGGCCTCCGCCGAGGTGACCGTGGAGATCACCCGCCGCTGACATGGCCTCCGGCGCGAAGGTCGCCGTGGCCCGGATCAGGACCGCGGACCACGGCGACCTCGTATCCGCGTGGTTTCGGAGCAGGACACCGGCTCCACGCCGGAACACGTTGACCGGCGGCGCGTCCCGGGCGGCACGACGGCGGAGGCGGCCGCGCAGGTGGTTGCCCCCGCCGCCCCGACCGGGTGGCGTGGGGTCTAGAAGCCGGGGGGCTCCGTGTACACGCCCCACTCGTCGCGCAGGACACCGCAGATCTCGCCGAGGGTCGCCTCCGCGCGTACGGCGTCCAGCATCGGCTCGATCATGTTGGCGCCGGAGCGGGCGGCCGCGACCATGGCGTCGAGCGCGCCGCGCACCTTCGCGTCGTCCCGCGCGGCCTTGCGCTCGCCCAGGTCCCGCACCTGCTCGCGCTCGACCTCGTGGCTGACGCGCAGGATCTCCAGGTCGCCGGTGACGGAGCCGGTGTGGACGTTGACGCCGACGACCTTCTTGTCGCCCTTCTCCAGGGACTGCTGGTAGCGGAAGGCGGACTCGGCGATCTCGCCGGTGAACCAGCCGTCCTCGATGCCGCGCAGGAGGCCGGAGGTGATCGGCCCGACGGGGTGCCGCCCGTCGGGGTGGGCCCGCAGCCCCCGCTCCCTGATCTGCTCGAAGATCTTCTCCGCGTCCGCCTCGATCCGGTCCGTCAGCTGCTCGACGAACCATGAGCCGCCCAACGGGTCGGCGACGTTGGCGACGCCGGTCTCCTCCATCAGCACCTGCTGGGTGCGCAGGGCGATCTCCGCCGCCTGCTCGCTCGGCAGCGCGAGGGTCTCGTCGAGGGCGTTGGTGTGCAGGGAGTTCGTGCCGCCGAGCACCGCCGCCAGCGCCTCCACGGCGGTACGCACCACGTTGTTGTAGGGCTGCTGGGCGGTGAGCGAGACACCGGCGGTCTGGGTGTGGAAGCGCAGCCACTGCGCCTTGTCGCTCCGCGCGCCGTACACGTCGCGCATCCAGCGGGCCCAGATGCGGCGGGCCGCCCGGAACTTGGCGATCTCCTCGAAGAAGTCGAGGTGCGCGTCGAAGAAGAAGGACAGGCCGGGGGCGAAGACGTCGACGTCCAGCCCGCGTGACAGCCCCAGCTCCACGTACCCGAAGCCGTCCGCCAGCGTGTACGCCAGCTCCTGCGCGGCCGTCGAACCGGCCTCGCGGATGTGGTACCCGGATACGGAGAGCGGCTTGTAGTCGGGGATGCCGGCCGCGCAGTACTCCATCAGGTCGCCGATCAGGCGCAGGTGCGGCTCGGGCTGGAAGAGCCACTCCTTCTGGGCGATGTACTCCTTGAAGATGTCGGTCTGGAGCGTGCCGTTGAGTACGGAGGCGTCGACGCCCTGCCGCTCCGCGGCGACCAGGTACATGCAGAACACGGGCACGGCGGGCCCGCTGATCGTCATGGAGGTCGTGACGTCGCCGAGCGGGATGTCCTGGAACAGCACCTCCATGTCGGCGGCCGAGTCGATGGCCACCCCGCAGTGCCCGACCTCGCCCAGCGAGCGCGGGTCGTCGGAGTCGCGGCCCATCAGCGTCGGCATGTCGAAGGCGACCGAGAGCCCGCCGCCGCCGTTGCGGAGGATCATCTTGTAGCGCTCGTTGGTCTGCTCGGCGTTCCCGAACCCGGCGAACTGCCGGATGGTCCAGGTCCGCCCCCGGTAGCCGGTCGGATACAGGCCGCGGGTGAAGGGGTACTCCCCCGGCCAGCCGATCCGCTCGAAGCCCTCGTACTCGTCTCCGGGCCGGGGCCCGTACACGGGCTCCACGGGGTCTCCGGAGAGCGTGGTGAAGTCCGCGTCGCGCTTGCGCGCCGCGTCGTACCGGGCCTGCCAGCGAAGGCGGCCCTCCTCTATGGCGTGAGCGTCCATACCCTCGAATTTACTAGGACGTCCAAGTAAATGTCGATGGGTGACCGCCGTACGGGTGTCCGCACGGCGGTGAGAGGGCCCGGGAAGAGCCGGTTACGCCTTGACGGGCGCGGGCGCCTCGGCAGCTGCGACCTTGGCCTCCAGCTCCTGGCTGATCCTGCGTTCCACGAAGAACGCGGCGGTCGGCACGGTCCCGGCCAGCAGCACCCACAGCTGCTTGCTGACCTTCCACTTCGCCTTGGAGCCCAGGTCGAAGGCGAAGACGAGGTAGACGACGTACAGCCAGCCGTGCGCGAGGCTGACGACGTGGGTGAAGCCGTCGGCACCGTCCATGTCCAGCAGGTACTTGGCGATCATGCCGAGGCAGAGCAGGATCAGCAGCACACCGGTGACGTACGCCATGACCCGGTAGCGGGTCAGCACGCTCTTTTTCATGCGTACGAGCGTAACCGTCCGTTTCGCGCGATCTTCGAGCGGGCCCGGCGACTCGCTCAGCCCACTTCGAAGTCCTCCGCGGCGACCCGCGGCGGCCCGGCCGGCCAGCTCGTGGGCGGCAGCGCGTTGTCCAGGAGGATCTCCGCCGCTGCCCGCGCGTGCCGGCCGTAGTTCGAGTCGCCCAGCACCATGGCGCGACTGGCGGCGCCGTCCGCGAGGGTCACGAGCTGCTCGGCGAGGACGGAGGGCTCGCGGCAGCCCAGTTCCGCGACCAGGTCGGCCACCAGCCGCACCATCAGCAGTTTCCGTTCGCGGGCGTAGGAGTGGACCGCGTTCCGCGGGTCGGGGAACTCCACGGCGGCGTCGATGAAAGGGCATCCGCGCACCGGATCCGTACCGGCCGGGGGCGGGTCGAACAGCGTGAGGATGCGCTCCCGGGGAGGGGTGTCCTCGCGTGTCAGCGCGCCCTCCAGCGTGCGCCCCGTCGAGGCGAGGTCATCGAGGTGGGCGAGGACCAGCTCGTCCTTGGTCCTGAAGTGCGCGTAGAGGGTGCGCTTGGACACCGGCGCCCGCTCCGCGATCTGCTCCATGCCGGTCGCGTTGATCCCCTGGGCTGCGAACAGTCCGGCCGCGGCGGCCAGGATGCGCTCGCGTCCTCCGCGTCCCTGCCGTCGAGACGCCGTCGTCACCGTGGTCATGGCGTAAGTATACGTTCTCGTTTACTTCAGAGGGGCGGCTGGGGTTATAGTGCGTTCCAGGTAAACGGTTCCGTTTACTTCGACGAATCCAAGGAGAGTTCCATGAGCGGACCGGTCTTCACCCCGACACGCACGAGCGAGGCGCCCACCGGCGGGACACGAGCGTGAGAGTACGCCGAGCAGCTGATCCGCGGGCGCCACGCGACCCGCGCCTTCCGTCCCGACCCGGTGCCCCAGGACACTCTGCGCGGGATCTTCTCCCTGGCCGGCGCCGCGCCGTCCAACTCCAACGCACAGCCGTGGCGGGTGGAGGTGGTCGGCGGCGCACGGCGAGACCGTCTGGCCGACGCCCTGCGAACGGCCCACGCCGAGCGACGCGTCACGGCCGACTATCCGTACTCCGAGGACATGTACACCCCCGTCCACCAGGAGCGGCGGGCCGCCTTCGGCGCCGATCTGTACGGAGCGCTGGGCATCGGCCCCGAGGACCACACGGCCCGCGCGGCCTACGACGCGGAGAGCCTGGGCTTCTACGGGGCGCCCCATGCCGCGTTCCTGTTCGTCACCGGCGACGGCGGGCCGCGACTGGCCGCCGACGCCGGCGCCTACCTGCAGACGCTGCTGCTGGCCATGACCGCCTACGGCGTGGCCAGTTGCCCGCAGGGCCTGCTCAGCTTCTACTCCGACGCCGTCCGCGACCAGCTCGGAGTGGACGAGGGGAAGCTGCTCGTGGGGATCTCCTTCGGCTACGCCGACGAGAACGCGCCGGTGAACCGGGTCGTGACCGGCCGGGCGGCTCTGGAGGCAACCACCACGTTCCACATCTAGAGCCGGTCGCGACCATGCTGGTCACAGCCACTCGTCGAGGACTGCGACCAGCACGGTCGCCTCGTATCGGACGGCGGGTTCGTCGTATCCCCCCCTCGCGGGTACGAGCGGTGCGCGCGGGATCCAGAGGCTTGGTCGGCACGAACCCTGTCCGGCGTGGTGCGCGGGCGTCCGGGACCGGTGCGAGGCAGGCGGATGCGTCCGAGGACGGGTGGGAGCTGAGGGCTGTCGTGGCGGTGGTCCGCAGTGATCAGCAGGGACAGTGGCTTGTGCCCCTGGTCGGTCGCGGGAGCGTCCGAGCCCGTGGTCGTCCGGCTCGGTGTCGACCCCGCCGGGCGGCTCGCTTCCGTATGCCGTCGCGCTGCCAGCGGCGGGACAGGTCATAGACCCGGCCCCACGGGCCGTACCGCTCGGGGACGTCCCGCCAAGGCGCGCCCGCCCGGGTCCGCCACATCCCGTCGATCAACTGCCGACGTGTTCACGTCCGCGGCCGCCCCGGCCTCCTCCCCGCCGGCAGCAGCGGCTCCAGTCCAGCCCACTGCCAGTCCGTCAAGTCCCCTCGCACCACACCATGATCACGACAGCTCAGAATCCACTTTTACGACAGGCCCAATAGCGGTGACGATCAGCGGGTGGCGCCCTCCGGCCACAGGACCCGCACCGGGATGCCGCTTCGCCGCGCGTACGAGACCACGTCCCCGGTACCGCCGAAGCCCCGGGCCGGCTTGCCGTCCCACACCGCGAGGAGGTCGTCGGACAGTCCCACGAGGACCTCCGAGCCCACCATGTGCGCCTCGGACGTCGACTCGTCCATGCCGGTCTCGTGGACATCGGCTGCCTGCCCCAGCAGAGCGTCATAGGTGGCGTGGTGCCACTCCGGGAGCGCGTCTCGGTACCCGGTCGCCGGAATGACCACCTCAAGACGGCCACCATGCTTCACCACGGCTTCGGCGAACCAGGCGTCAGGACCGTCCGCGAGGCACGAAACGCCGACCAGATCAGCGGCGTCGTAGGCACTCACCGCTTCGTCGAGCATTTCCCGCACGCGCCTCTCCACCTCCGCGCCGAGTCCGCGATGACCAGTGATTCCCACCCGCATGCCTGTCCTCCTAGAGATATGCACCGTGCAGGCGCTCGTCGAAGTCGCGCACCACCTTGGGCGGCGCGTTGGCCGTGAGGGTCCGGCGCAGGGCGCGGGCCCGTTCCACGATGCGCCCGGATTTGTACGTCAGCCCGGTCTCGAGTGCCCGCCGAGCGAGGGCGAACGCCGACTCCACACGTCCGCCGGCCAGGTGTCCGGCGGCGATGTCGATCACCAGGAGGGCACGCTGCTTCGCGTGGCCGGTGGCCAGGGCTGCCACATCGTCCGACAGCACCCAGTCAGCCAGACCGAGCCGCGCCCCACAGGTCACGCGGCACGCGGTCACCTTCTCCGGGCCGAACGCGAACACCCAGGGCCAGGGCGGCGGCTCCTCGGGCAGCGCCTCGGCTGCTGCGCGGCTCGCGGTCAGCGCCCTGTCGGCCGAGCGGCGGTCGCCGTCGGCGGCATGGGCGAGGGCTTCCACGGACAGCAACCAGGCCTCCGCGACCGGCGGCCGACGGTCCCCGAGCACTCGCCGGGCCCGTCTGGCCAGGTTCAGGGCCTCGGTACCGTTTCCCGCGTGCGCCTCGAACTGGGCCAGGCTCCCGGTCTGGTAGGCCGCCAGGAGCGGGTCCCCGGACGATCGGGCCGCCTTGACCGCCGAGCCGTACCAGACACGCGCGGAACCGTTGTCGCCCATATCCCATGCCAGCCAGCCAGCCAGGCTCGCGGCCTCGCTGCCAACCGCCGCAAGCCGGTTGCGATCGCCGTCGCCCGCCGCCGTGCCGCTGACGCTCTGGATCAGCCGCATGTGTGACCTCACGGCCTCGGAGAGATCGCGGGACGGTGTCGAACCGTCGAGCCTCCGGTACGCCGATGTCGACAGCCGCAGCGCGGCGGCCTGGCCGCTCCCCGGACCGGTCTCGGCGGGCAATGCAGCCAGTGCCGGCGTCGCCGCTGTCGCCGCGACGCCGCCCAGGAATTGTCGTCGGTCCACGTCATCATCACCGTTCGCCTGCCCCTGTGGGCGACTGTCCGCGAGCCCCACCAACGCCGGTGGAAAGCCCAGGTGTGCGCACGCCGCTGCCAGGACGTCCGTGCTGTACGTACGCGCGCCGCGCTTCTCCAACCGGGAGACGGCCGACTGCGAAAGACCGATCGCCCCACCCAGTTGCGCTTGGGTCATGCGCTGGTCCTGCCGGACAAGTTCAATGACCTTGCCGTAGTCCCCGGTCCGGGACGCCTCTCGGACCGCTGCTGCCTGCCACTTCACGGCACACCCCCCACGTTACGAGTCCCCACGGCACCGTGCGCCTGTCCGTACCCGCTCAGCTCATATCTGTATGCGGGTGCCGCATCTGTGATGGTCCCACAGCACTGAGTAATCATTGACTGGTCATCAGGACAGCAACGAGCCCCACACCACGGGCCGTTCTGGACTCGGCGACCGTCCCTCGCCCCTTTGAGGAACAGCCGACACGTCCCCCAGCCGCCCGACCGTGAGGCCCCCGATGACCAGCATGACGGCAAGACGATCAGCAACCGCCGTCCCCCAACTGCACGCTCACGGGACCGGGTATCCGGGCTATGACGTGTGTCTCGTCCGCCTGCCGCAAAGCGCGGCCGTGGCACGCCTGGCAGCGCGGACCACGATGAAGTGTTGGGGGCTGTCCGAGGACCTGACGGCGGACGCCGAACTGATCGCTTGCGAGCTGGTAACCAACGCGATCCGGCATTCGGGCAGCCGCAACGTACAGGAGCCCGGTCACTGCCGTCTGACACTGGAGCGCCCGGCCTCGGACGCGGTCCGGATCGAGGTATCCGACGGTTCCATGACCCGTCCAGCGAAGCGCGAGCCGGGCGAGGACGAACCCAATGGCCGTGGCCTGATCCTTGTGGCGGCCCTCGCCGCCGACTGGGGCGTGACCCACCGCCCGGGCGGCAAGACCGTCTGGGCCCTGCTGAGAGCCCAACCGTGAGCGGGGGATCCAGCGCGCGCCCGGAGTCACCCAGGCCTCCCGGCCCGACCGTCGGCTTCCCCGCCCTCCTGTCGTAACCAGCGGACGAATCACCCGCCATGGCACCAACTGCCGCACCTCTGGTGGCCCTGGCGGAGCGAAGTCCTACCTCCGCCCGCACATCGGGCGGGACGGCACAACATCACTCGACACGACCATCGGAGGGCATCCCATGACCATCCCGATCCTGTCGGCCTCGTCTCCGCCCGCCACGGACTGGACGGCGCTGCGGAACTTCGCCGCCCTGCGCGGGCAGTTCCGGGTCTCCCTGACCCCGCTGTGCAACGAGGCATGCTGGTTCTGTCACAACGAAGGAGACGTACCACCGCCGCACACCCGAATGCACAGCAAGGACCGCCCGCGCCCTGGAGAGCTGACGGCCGCCGACTACCTCACAGTGCTCCGTGACGTGATCGCCGCCGGGCTGAAGCGCGTCTACTTCACCGGTGGTGAACCACTCCTCTCCCCGCTCGCCAGGCCCGTCCTCACGGAACTTCCCGACGCGGGCGCCGACGGTTCCTACACGCTGATCACGAACGGCAGCCTCGTCCGCCGCAATGCGGCATGGCTCTCCACCACCCGCCTGGACAAGGTGAAGATCTCCCTGCACTACTTTTCGGACGACAGTCTGTACGAGATCGCGGGCGTGCGGTTCGGCATCAACCAGATCCTCGACGGCATCGACGCGGCCCGGGAACTGTTCGAGCGCGTAGAGCTGAACACGCTGCTCCAGCGCGAGAACGCACACGAGATCCTGCCCATCCTCGACTACGCCCTGAAACGACGGCTCCCGGTGCAGTTCATCGAGCTGGTGGACACCGACTTCAACGAGGCCCACCGTGACTCCGCCGTCACCGCTGACGGACTCATCCAGCACCTCCGCAGCCTCACCACTGACGAGCGTACCGAGATCGCGGGAGTCGGCCAGGGCCGCCGCGTCTTCCGCGTCGACGGCGTAGAGATCGACATCATCCAACGGATCCTGGGGCGCCACCACGTCGGGCAGTGCGGCACCTGCCCCGTCAAGCCGCGATGCGTCGAGGGGTTCTGGTCGCTGCGCATGGACCACGCCGGCGGAGTACAGCCGTGCCTCCTACGTGATGACCTGCGTCTGGACCTCCGGCTCCTCCTCGCCAACCAGGCCTCCACCGCTACGGCGATCGCCCGCCACCTGTCCGCTTTCACCGAGGGCACCCTGTGAGCCCCCTGTACGGCGCCTACACGCCCGGCGTCCCCGCCCGTGGAAACGGCCCGTTCATCGTTCTGGAAGGGATCTCCGGCATCGGGAAATCCACCCTCGCCCGCCTTCTCGCGGAGCGGCTGAACGCCGGAACCCTGCACACCGTGCCCGACTTCTACATGCCGTGGGCGCCGGTCATGAACGCGAACACTCGCGCCCTGCCACAGCTCGCGTTCTATCTGTCCGGGGTCCTCCACGCCTCCGACGTCGTCCGGAGCCATCTGGAACGCGGGGCCGTCGTCTCCGACCGCTATGTGTCGTCGGTGCTCGCCTACCACTCCGCCGTCCACGAACTCGAGATGGCTCAAGTCGCGGAGCTCCTTGCCCCGTTCCGCCCATACCTTCCTGCCCCTGACCTCACGTTCTATCTACGGTGCACAAACCGAACACTCCGCACCCGAATGGCGGGCAAGAAGGACTACAACCAGGACGACCACGACATGATCACGGTCCCCGGACGCCTGGAACGCCTCCGCTCGAACTTCGACAAAGCAGCAGCAGACGACACCACGGCCGTCATCATCGATACAGACGACCGCACACCCGGCGAACTCGCCGACACCATCACCGACCACCTGACAGAACTGAGCACATGACCAACACTCCGGACCTTCAGGACGCGTCCGTCATCGTCGCGCTCGACGAGGGCGGACGCGTCGCCGTCCTCAGCTCCCGCAACGCTCAGCACGGAGGGATGTTCCTCCCAGGAGGCAGACGGGACCCCGGCGAGAAGCCCGAGCAGTGTGCCCGCCGCGAGCTTCGGGAAGAAGCGGGTGTCACCGCCGCGAAGTGGCGTCACCTCGGCACCTATGCCATCACCCTCGGAAGCGCCGCTCGGATCTCCCTCTACCTGGCCGAAGAGCTCACCCTCGGTCCTCAGGAACTCAACGACAGCGAAGAGGATTTCAAGCTCACCTGGTGGCCCCTGGCCGACGCAGTCACCGCAGCCACCGAAGGCCGCTTCCTCCTGCCCGCCGGTCCCCTCGCGCTCCTGCTCGCCGACCGGTTGTTCACGGACAGGGACTGATCCGCCACCGACGCGCGTACTGACGTCCGGGCCGGGCTACTCCGCCGCGAAATCCCCCGCGGCGACCCGCAGCGGTCTGAGCATCGCGAAGATCTCGCCGCACTCCTCGGCGTCGTACGCGCCCAGGCCGAAGTCCATCGCCATGAGGTCGCGGGTGGCCGCCTCGACCACCTCACGGCCCTTGTCGGTGATGGTGGCGAGCGTGCCGCGGCCGTCGTTGGGGTTGGGGCGCTTGTCCACCAGGCCCGACCTCACCAGCCGGTCGACGGTGTTGGTGACGGAGGTGGGATGCACCATGAGGCGCTCGCCGATCTTGGACATCGGCAGCTCGCCCGACTTGGAGAAGGTGAGCAGCACCAGCGCCTCGTAGCGCGCGAAGGTCAGCCCGTACGGCTTGACCACCGCGTCGACCTCGGCCAGCAGGATCTGGTGCGCCCGCATGATGGAGGTGATGGCGGACATGGAGGGCACGCCGCCCCAGCGCTGCTTCCAGAGTTCGTCGGCACGGGCGATGGGATCGAAGGAGAGACTGAGGGGCTTCGGCACGGCATCAGACCCTACCGGCCGGCCATATCCCGGTCAGCCCCGTCTCGCCCTTCGATACCACCGATCGCGGCGGGGGGCCAACCGATGAGGCGTCGCGGTGCCGTTCCGTCACGGAGTGTGTGAGCGTCACCGCAGGACATAGCTCCCCGCCCCGAGAACGGTGCGCAGGCGGCCCTCCTCGCGCAGTGCGACGACAGCCTTCTGGACCGTCGACTGGGTCACGCCGTACTCCGCCGCGAGCGTGACCGTGCCGGGGAATCGCTCACCGGGCTGCCACTCGCCGGCGTCCAGGCGTCGACGAAGGTCGGCGGCCACCTGGGGCCAAACGGGAACGGCGCGATCAAGGTTCATGCCTCCAGCGTCCGCGTGATTGCGTACGTGTGCTACCGCGTAACCGCGAAACCGCGTAAGGTCGGCCGAGCGAAGACCCCGGCGACCGCGCGAACGGCCCCGGGGCGTGGCCGACGCTACGAAGGAGCGACGACATGCACGACACTACCCAGCTTCGACGCCTGCCCTGGCGGGAGGACGATCGATCCGTGTTCGTCTCGCCGGGCGACGGGATCGTCAACCGGCTGGCCGACATCCTGGAGGAGGAGCTGATCGAAACCGCACAGACCGACGCCGCCCGAGCGCGGGGTCTGGCCGACGACGTGGAGGCAACGACGCCGGAGTTGCGGGCCGCCCTGCGCTTCGTCGCACACTCCGTGGATGACGCGGCCCTGGTCGCGACCTTGCGTGGTGAGCGGCTCGGACTGGAGAGCCCGGAGCCGTCGGACTGACAGGCCGCCCGCCGGTTGCCGCCCGGGGAGGCGGACGGGCTCGGCCAGTAGCAGCGGCGGTGGGCGGACACGCGAAGGGACCCAGTGGATCTGCCGGGGCACTTCGGAGCCACTGGGTCCGGGTGAGCATCACCCGCCGCGTAGGGCTACTCCGCGAGGTGCCGCTCCACCGTGACGACCTTCGAGGTGAGGCCGTCGGTCACGCCGGGGCGGATGTCCGCCTTGAGGACCAGGGAGACGCGCGGGGCCCGTGCCTCGACGGCGGCGACGGCGCGCCGGACGACGTCCATGACCTCGTCCCACTCGCCCTCGACCGACGTGAACATCGCGTCGGTGCGGTTCGGCAGGCCCGACTCGCGGACCACCCGGACGGCGTCGGCGACGTACTCCCCCACGTCCTCGCCGACGCCGAGCGGCGTGACGGAGAAGGCGACGATCACGCTCCCACGACACCTTCCTGGCGGGCGCGGGAGGCGATGACCGCGCTCTCGGCCTCACGCTTGAGCCTGCGGTCGGCGAAGAAGCCGCCGGTCGGCAGGACCGACATGACGAAGTAGAAGGCGGCGGTGCCCAGCGACCACTTGGCGCGGTTCCAGGCGTCCGCCCAGAAGAGCACGTAGACGACGAAGAGGAAGCCGTGGACCGCGCCCATCACGGGCACCGCGTTGAAGTCGGTGGTCCGCTTCAGGACGGAGCAGACCATCAGCAGCAGGAACGAGATCGCCTCGGGGCCGGAGACCAGGCGGAGGCGGCGGAGGGCGGAGGCGGTCTTGAGGTCCACGGGTCACCTTCGGTGGGAGAGGTATCGATACGTCGGGCACCGCCGGGACGGCGGTTTGTGAACGTGCGCACAAGCGCGCGTCCATTGTGGCAAACCCCCGACGCGCCCGGGTGAGGGGGGCGGCGACACCGAATTCCGGGGAGGCGATCGACGGGTATCCGCCCGTGAGATCTGTCGGCGGGCCCACCCGGCACGCTAGCGTCACATTTGTGGCGATGTTCCGACTTCAAGACAGCAAGGTACTCGCCGTCGACATGACCGGGGACGCCGTGAAGGCGAAGAACGGCTCGATGGTCGCGTACGACGGGGAGATGGCCTTCAAGAAGCTGAGCGGCGGCGGTGAGGGGATCCGGGGGATGGTGACCCGGCGGATCACCGGCGAGCAGATGACGGTGATGGAGGTGAAGGGGCACGGGACCTGCTGGTTCGCGGACCGGGCCTCGGAGATCAGCCTCGTGGGTCTCCAGGGCGACACGCTGTACGTCGAGTCCAGCAACTTCCTGGCGGCCGACGCCGGGCTGCGGACCGGCACCAGTTTCACGGGAACGCGCGGCGCCTCCCAGGGCAACGGGCTGTTCACCACGACCGTGGAGGGGCACGGACAGGTGGCGATCATGTCGGACGGGCCGGCGGTGGTGCTGCGGGTCGGCGCGCAGTACCCGCTGACCGTCGACCCGGGCGCGTACGTCGCGCACCAGGGGAATCTGCGGCAGTCCTTCCAGTCGGGCGTGACCTTCCGCACGCTGTTCGGGGAGGGCGGCGGGGAGGCCTTCCAGATCCGCTTCGAGGGCGACGGCCTGGTGTACGTGCAGCCCAGCGAGCGGAACACGATCGCGGGGGAAGTGTGAGATGGCCTTCCGGGAGATCAATTCCAAGATGGTGCAGGCGACCGTGGCGCCCGGGCAGCGGCTGTTCAGTCAGCGCGGCGCGATGCTCGCCTACCAGGGCGAGGTGTCCTTCACCCCCAACCTGCGGGGCGGCCAGGGCGGCGTCATGTCGATGATCGGCCGCCGGGTGGCGAACGAGGACACGCCGCTGATGACCGTCGAGGGCAGCGGCACCGTGCTCTTCGGGCACGGCGGCCACCATGTCCAGGTGGTCGGCCTCGCCGGCGACACCCTGTACGTCGAGGCGGACCGCCTCCTCGCCTTCGAGGGCACCTTGGAGCAGGGCACGGTGTTCCTGGGCTCGCAGGGCGGGGTCATGGGCATGGTGCGCGGCCAGGTCAGCGGGCAGGGGCTGTTCACGACCACCCTCAGGGGTCACGGTTCGGTGGCGGTGATGGCCCACGGGGGCGTCTTCGAGATCCCGATCACGCCGCAGCGCCCGGTGCGCGTCGACCCGCAGGCGTACGTCGCCCACCACGGCGACGTACGCAACAAGCTGTCCACGGCGATGGGCTGGCGGGACATGGTGGGGCGCGGCTCCGGCGAGGCGTTCCAGCTGGAGCTCAGCGGCAGCGGCACGGTGTACGTCCAGGCGTCCGAGGAGAAGCTGTGAGCACCGTTCACCACGACCCGGCGACGCTGCCGGCCGATGACAGCGTCAACGCGTACACCTTCTGTGTGGAGCTCAAGGGGAGCCAGTGGTTCCTGCAGAAGGGAAAGATGATCGCCTACTACGGGACGATCGAGTTCAACGGGATCGGGCACGGGCGGCTGGACCGTCTGGTGCGGACGTCCTTCCATTCGCCTCTGCACGCGAGCGACTGGGTCGTGGCGGAGGGTTCGGGCAAGATGCTCCTCGCCGACCGGGCCTTCGACGTGAATTCGTACGACCTGGAAGACGGCAACCTGACCATTCACTCAGGCAACTTGCTTGCTTTTCAGCCAAGTCTCGCTCTCAAGCAGTCGATCGTGCCGGGCTTCCTCACACTGATCGGAACCGGGAAGTTCGTGGCGGCGTCCAACGGTCCGGTGGTGTTCATGGAACCCCCGATCCGGGTCGACCCGCAGGCCCTGGTCGGCTGGGCCGACTGCCCGTCTCCGTGCCATCACTACGACCACGGGTACATGACCGGCCTGCTGGGCGGTCTACGTGCGATGACGGGGCTCGGCGGGGCCTCCGACGAGGAGCACCAGTTCGAGTTCGTGGGAGCGGGAACGGTGCTGCTGCAGTCGAGCGAGGCGCTGATGGCGGAGCAGGCCACGGGGGCCACTCCACAGCAGGCGGGGGTGCCCGGAGGCGGGGCGTCCGGGGCGCCGGGAGGCCGGCCGGGGGTACCGGGGCTTCCCGGACAGCTGGGGGACCTCCAGCGCCGCTTCGGGCTGTGAGCGGTAATCTGCGGAGTGTGACATCGAACGCGTGCGCACCGTCACCGTCACGGACAACCCGTCGCTAGTTCACCTTTCAACATTTTAGGTAGACTTCATTCATGGAGACCGAGACGGCCACCCGCTGGCTGACCGATACGGAGCAGTGTGCCTGGCGCACCCACCTGGAGGTCAACAGGCTGTTGACGCACCAGCTCGAGAAGGACCTGCAGCCGTTCGGCCTGACAATGAACGACTACGAGATCCTGGTGAACCTCTCCGAGTCGGAGGGCGACAGGATGCGGATGAGCGACCTGGCCACCGCCACGATGCAGTCCAAGAGCCGCCTCTCCCACCAGGTCACCCGCATGGAGAACGCGGACCTGGTCCGGCGGGAGAACTGCGAGTCCGACCGCCGAGGGCTCTACGCCGTCCTCACCGAGCACGGTCTGGAGACGATGCGGAAGGTCGCGCCGCACCATGTGGCGTCCGTCCGCAGGCACTTCATGGACCTGCTGGCGCCCGAGACCCTGACGGAACTCGACAAGGCGCTCAAGCCGATCGCGGAGCATCTGCGCGGGCAGCGGGGACGTCCCTGACCGCACGTCCCTGATCGCGCGCCCCTGACCGCACGTCCCCGGCCACGTCGCTGTTTCACGTCACCGGGGGCGTGAAGGTCCGCGCAGTCGGCAGGCGGAGCTCGAAGAGGGCGCCGCCTGCCGGTGCCTCGTGGACGGTGAGCGTGCCACCGTGCCGTACGGCGACGTCGCGCGCGATGGCCAGCCCCAGCCCGGCGCCGCCGTCGTCTCGGCTGCGGGCGGCGTCCAGGCGTACGAACCTCTCGAAGATCCGCTCCCGGTCGCCCGTCGGCACTCCCTCCCCGTCGTCGGCCACCGCGACCACGGCCGCGTCGCCGTCCCGTCGTACGGACACCTCCACCGCCGAGCGGGCGTGCCGCTGCGCGTTGTCGAGCAGATTGCCCAGCACCCGCCCCAGCTGCCCCCGCGACCCGGCCACCTGCACCACGCCCTCGCCTTCGCCCTCGCCCGCGCCTTCGCCTTCGTCTTCGCCCCGCACGGTCACTCCGGTCCGGCCCTCGGCCGCCTCCCGCGCGAGCGCTCCGAGGTCGACCCGGGCGTCCGCGGGCCGCTCCCCCGCGTCCAGCCTGGCCAGCAGCAGCAGGTCGGCGGCGAGCCGTTGCAGCCGTACGGTGTCCTCCACGGCGCCCTCCAGGTCGAGCAGCTCCGGGTGGGCCGCGGCCACCTCCAGCTGAGTGCGCAGTGAGGCGATCGGGCTGCGCAGTTCGTGCGAGGCGTCGGCGACGAAGCGCCGCTGCCGCTCCACCGAGGCCTCCAGGGCGGTCAGCGTCCGGTTGGTGGTCGAGGCGAGCCTGGCCACCTCGTCGTGCGTGCCCGGCACCGGGACGCGGCGCGCGAGGTCCTCGCTGGCGGTGATGGCGGCCATCTCGCGGCGGATGCCCGCCACGGGGCGCAGGGCGCGCCCGGTGACCAGCCAGGTCACCCACCCGACGACCGCGAGCAGCAGGGGGAAACCGATCAGCATGACGGTCAGCGCGGTGTTCACGGCGCCGTGTTCGGCGGACAGCGGGGCACCGGCGTAGACGGTGAGCTGGTCACCGTCCCGGGTCTCCACGGGTACGGCGGCGAAGCGGTAGTCCTGCGTGTCGCCGTCGATCGTCGCCGAACCGTCGCTGACGGTGGTCCGCTCGCCGATCTCACCGGGCTCCAGCACATCGCCGGCGTCGTCATCGTCGTCGTCGGAGTCGCCGCCGCCGTCGTCGTCATCGTCGCCGTCGCCGCCGCCGTCGCCGGTTGGGGTGGGGGTGGGTGTCGGCTGCGGCTGCACCGCGTCGACGCCGGTGCCGCTGATCCGCTCCAGGTCCTCACTGGCGGCGACGAGCGCGCCCTCTTCGTCGACGATCTGCACCGGACGGTCGTCCACGTCCAGGGACAGCTCGGTGTACCGCGTCCCGACGGACAGCTCGGCGGCGACCTCCCGCGCGGAGCGTTCCGCCTGGGTCCCGGCCTCGCCGAGCAGGTTGGAACGCAGGGACAGCAGGACGGCGGTGCCGGCCGCGACGAGGGCGACGGCGACCACGAGGGTGGCGCCGAGCGTGGCCCGGGCCCGGACCGAGCCGAAGAGCCGGCTCATCGCTCGCCCTCCAGCCGGTAGCCGGCGCCGCGCACGGTGCGGATGAGACCGGCGCGCAGCTTGCGCCGCAGAGCGCTGACGTACACCTCGACGATGTTGGGGTCGCCGTCGTAGGCGAAGTCCCAGACGTGTTCCAGGATCTCCGCCTTGGACACGACCTGCCCGGCCCGCACCACGAGCTCCTCCAGGACGGCGAACTCCTTCGCGGTCAGGGTCACCTCGCGCTCGCCCAGGAAGACCCGGCGGGCGGCGGTGTCGACCTTCAGGTCGCCGTGGACGTGCACGGGCGATGCCCCGGCGCCCTGCGTCCGCCGACGCAGCAGGGCCTTCACGCGGGCGACGAGGACGACGTACGAGAAGGGCTTGGTGAGGTAGTCGTCCGCGCCCGTGTCCAGGCCCTCGGCCTCGTCGTACTCGCCGTCCTTCGCGGTGAGCATCAGGATCGGCACGTCGTGTCCGGCGGCGCGCAGGGCGGCGCAGACCCGGTAGCCGTTGAGGCCGGGCAGCATGATGTCGAGGATGACGAGGTCGTACGTGCCCTCGCCGGCCCGGTGCAGGCCTTCCCGGCCGTCGTGGACGACGTCCACGGCGTAGCCCTCGGCGGTGAGGCCCTTGGCGAGCGACACGGCGAGACGCTTCTCGTCCTCCACGATCAACAGGCGCATGCCTAAAGAGTCGCAAACCGAAGCTGAAGATCCCTTCAGGCGACTTCAGCTTCGCCTCAGCGTCGGTCGGTGACAGTGAAGGTGTCGAAAACGAAGCGACCCTGTACGACTCGGGAGGAAATCGAATGAAGCGCAACATCGTGATCGCCGCCGTCACCGCCGCCGCACTGATCGGAGGCGGTACGGCGACGGCTCTGGCCACCACGGACGACGACGACTCGGGTACGACGACACGCCAGACGGACGTGCGCGGCGCCTCGGACGACGACGCGGGCGACGACGCGGGCGACGACGCGAACGATCGGGCGGATGACGACGCCGACGACCGCGACGAGCACGGCCGCGACGAGCACGGCCGCGACGACCACGGTGCGCGCGCTTCCTCCGCGAAGGTGACGGCCGCCGACGCCATCGCCGCCGCCCTGGAGAAGGCCCCCGGCACCGCCGTCTCCGCCGAACTGGACGACGAGGACGACGACGACGGCGACGGCGACGGCGACGGCGACGGCGACGGCGACGGCGACGAGCGCAGGGTCTGGGAGGTCGACGTCCTCGCCGGTGACGGCACCTGGCACAGCGTGTGGATCGACCCGGCAAACGGCAAGGTCCTCGGCTCGGAGACGGACGACGAGGACGACACCGACGAGGTGCGGGCCGCGCTGAAGGGCACGTCCGTGGACGCCGCCGAGGCTGCGAAGGCCGCCGCCGGCCACGGCACCGTGACCTCCGTGGAGCTGGACGACGACGGGTACTACGGCGACGGCAAGGTGGCCTGGGAGGCCGAGACCCGCTCCTCCGGCGAGGCTGAGCAGGACTGGCGCGTCGACCCGGAGACCGGAAAGGTCACGGCCGATCGCTCACACCACTCGGACTCGGACGATTCGGACTCCGACGACTCCGACGACTCCGACGACTCCGACGACTCTGACGACTCCGGCTCGGACGACGACTGAGCGGCCCCCGCCGCACGAAGGACCGACCCGCGGCGGCGCCCCGGCACCAGCGCCGCCGCCACGGCGACCACGCCGGACACCGCGAAGCACGCCGGCAGCGGCAGCCGCTCCACCAGCAGGCCCACCGCCGCGGCGCCGGCGGAACCCCCGGCGTTCACAGCCGTGTTGCACCAGGCTCCCGCCCGGATCCGGAAGCCGGGCGCCGCGCTCTCCTCGGCGATCAGGTACGCCGTCGTCAGCGCCGGTGCCACGAACAGGCCCGCGCAGGCGACGGCCACGACGAGCGTACCGACGCCGGACGCGAGACCCGCGGCGACCAGGCAGAGGCCGAGACCGGCCGAGAGGAACGGCAGCCGGGCGCGGGCGGACGAGCTCCAGGCGATGGCGCCGTTGAGCAGCCCGCCGACCGCGCTGCCCGCCGACAGCGCCGCGAGCGCCCAGGCGACGGTGGAACCGCCGAGGCCGCGCTGACCCGCGAAGGCGACGACGAGCAGGTCGACGGCGCTCACCGAGATGCCGACGCCCGCGGCGACGACGACGGGTTGCAGCAGGGCACGTCCCTGGCCCGCCCCCGTACCCCCGACCGGTGCGGAGCTGTCCTTGGCACGCTCCGCCGGACGCAGCACGCCCGCCGCCGGTGACGTGACGAAGGCGAGGGTGCCCACCACCACGAGCAGCGCGCTGAGTACGACGCCGAAGGTCGGCGGGGCGAACCCGATCATCACACCGACCAGGAGCGGGCCGGAGACGAAGAGCAGCTCCTCGGCGACGCCGACCAGGCTGTAGGCGCGCCGCAACATGTCCCGGTCGGGCAGCAGTTCGGCCCACACCGCGCGCATCGTGGGCCCGAGCGGGGGCGTGCAGGCACCCGCGAACGCGGCGGTCACCGCGAGGACGGTCGCGGGCGTGCCCGGCTGCGCGCAGACCGCCGCCAGCGCGCAGAGCAGGGCGCCGTAGAGCACGGCCATGGGGAGCAGGGCCTTGCGCGGGCCGTGCCGGTCGACGAGGGCCGCGCGGTAGGGGGAGAGGAAGACGCTCGTCGCGCCGAAGGCCGCCATGACCGTGCCGGCCACGGCGTACGACCCGGTGGACCGGGTCAGGGAGAGCATCAGGGCGAGGGAGACCGTGCCGTACGACAGCCGACCGACGAGGGCGGCGACGAAGGTACGGCGGGCATGGGGGACGCGGAGGACGGCGGCGTACGAGGGCCGCGGGGCATGCGTGGACACGGAAGGTTCCTCAGAGGAAGGCAACGAGGGGACGCCGAAGCGCGCGACGGCCGGGTGCGGCGGTCGCGCGCGGGGGCGGGCCCTAGGCCAAGAGGAGGAACATGCGGGTCAACATACCGGCGCGGCGCTGCGGCCGCACGGGCTTTTCCGGCCTCGTCGTCAGCCGCTCGTCGTCAGCCCCGCAACGAGTTCGTCCGCCGCGCGGTACGGGTCCAGTTCGCCCGCGACGATGCGTTCCGCCAGTGCGCCGAGGCGGCGGTCGCCGTGGAGGTCGCCGATGCGTTCGCGCAGGGTGGTGACGGCGATGGTCTCGACCTCGCGGGCGGCGCGGGCCCGGCGGCGTTCGGCCAGGACGTCCCGTTCGTCCATCCACGCGCGGTGCTTCTCCAGGGCCTCGACGACCTCGTCGACGCCCTCGCCGCGCGCGGCGACCGTCTTGACGATGGGCGGGCGCCAGTCGCCGGGGCCGCGGGCCTCACCGAGGCCCAGCATGTGGTTCAGCTCACGGGCGGTCGCGTCGGCGCCGTCGCGGTCGGCCTTGTTGACGACGTAGACGTCGCCGATCTCCAGGATTCCGGCCTTGGCCGCCTGGATGCCGTCGCCCATGCCCGGGGCGAGGAGGACGACGGAGGTGTCGGCCTGGGAGGCGATCTCGACCTCCGACTGGCCCACGCCGACCGTCTCGACGAGGATCACGTCGCAGCCGGCCGCGTCGAGGACGCGGATGGCCTGGGGCGCGGACCAGGCGAGGCCGCCGAGGTGGCCGCGGGTCGCCATCGAGCGGATGTAGACGCCCGGGTCGGACGCGTGCTCCGACATCCGGACGCGGTCGCCGAGCAGGGCGCCGCCGGAGAAGGGGGAGGACGGGTCGACGGCGAGGACGCCGACCCGCTTGCCCTGCTCGCGGTACGCCGTCACCAGCGCCGAGGTGGAGGTGGACTTGCCGACGCCCGGGGAGCCGGTCAGACCGACCACATAGGCCCCGCCGGTCAGCGGCGCGAGGGCCGCCATGACCTCCCTGAGCTGCGGGGACGCCCCCTCTACCAGGGAGATCAACCGGGCCACGGCCCGCGGCCGGCCTTCCCTGGCCTGGGCAACCAGCGAGGAGACGTCCTGCATCACAGCTCCGTTCAGTGGGAGGTCGTAACCCGGTCGGTGAAAGTCGTGATCCGGCAGAGCGGCGTCAGGCCTTCGGTACCCGCACGATCAGCGCGTCGCCCTGGCCGCCGCCGCCGCACAGCGCCGCCGCGCCGACGCCGCCGCCGCGCCGCTTCAGCTCCAGCGCCAGGTGCAGCACGAGCCGGGCGCCGGACATGCCGATGGGGTGGCCCAGGGCGATGGCGCCGCCGTTGACGTTCACCTTTTCGGTGGAGACGCCGAGGTCCTTCATTGACTGCACGGCGACGGCCGCGAACGCCTCGTTGATCTCGATCAGGTCGAGGTCGCCGACCTCCAGTCCCTCCTTCTTGAGGGCGTGCCGGATGGCGTTGGACGGCTGCGACTGCAAAGAGTTGTCCGGGCCGGCCACGTTGCCGTGGGCGCCGATCTCCGCGATCCACTCCAGGCCGAGCTCCTCGGCCTTGGCCCGGCTCATGACGACCACGGCCGCCGCGCCGTCGGAGATCTGCGAGGAGGAGCCCGCGGTGATCGTGCCGTCCTTCGTGAAGGCCGGGCGCAGCCTGCCGAGCGACTCGGCGGTGGTGTCGCCGCGGATGCCCTCGTCCTTACTGAACAGCACCGGGTCGCCCTTGCGCTGCGGGATCTCGACCGGGGTGATCTCGGCCTCGTAGACGCCGTTCTTCTGGGCGGCGGCCGCGCGCTGGTGGGAGAGGGCGGCGATCTCGTCCTGGGCGTCGCGGGCGATGCCGAGACGGGTGTTGTGCTTCTCGGTGGACTCGCCCATGGCGATGTCCTCGAAGGCGTCGGTCAGGCCGTCGTGGGCCATGGCGTCGATCATCTGGACGGCGCCGTACTTGTAGCCCTCGCGGGACTTCGGCAGCAGGTGCGGGGCGTTGGTCAAGGACTCCTGGCCGCCCGCGACGACCACGTCGAATTCACCGGCGCGAATGAGCTGGTCGGCGAGCGCGATGGCGTCGAGGCCGGACAGGCACACCTTGTTGACCGTGAGCGCCGGGACGTTCATGGGGATGCCGGCCTTGACGGCGGCCTGGCGGGCCGGGATCTGCCCCGCGCCGGCCTGGAGCACCTGGCCCATGATCACGTACTGGACCTGGTCGCCGCCGATCCCCGCACGGTCGAGGGCGGCCTTGATCGCGAAGCCGCCGAGGTCGGCCCCGGAGAAGGACTTCAGCGAGCCGAGCAGCCGCCCCATCGGAGTGCGGGCACCCGCGACGATGACGGAGGTCGTGCCGTTCGTTCCAGAGGTTTCGGGTGTTCCAGAGGTTTCGGGGGTTTCGGGTGTTCCAGAAGTTCCAGAAGACATGAGCTGCGATCCCCTTTTCCGGCCCGCACAGGCCGAGGAGTGAACGAGGGTTTACTCGAATGTACTGAGCGGTATCCCGCCCGTCACCCGGCGGTCGGTGTGATCGCGCGCACGTTGCGTAACCACCTCCGGAGCGCTGCAATCAATTCATGCTGACGCGAATCGACCACATCGGAATCGCCTGCCACGACCTCGACGCGACCGTCGAGTTCTACCGTGCCACTTACGGCTTCGAGGTGTTCCACACCGAGGTCAACGACGAGCAGGGCGTGCGTGAGGCCATGCTCAAGATCAACGATACGTCGGACGGCGGCGCCTCGTACCTCCAGCTCCTGGAGCCGGTCCGGGAGGACTCCGCGGTGGGGAAGTGGCTGGCCAAGAACGGCGAGGGCGTCCACCACATCGCGTTCGGCACGGCGGACGTGGACGCGGACGCCGCGGACATCCGGGGCAAGGGTGTACGCGTTCTGTACGAGGAGCCGCGGCGCGGTTCCATGGGGTCGCGGATCACCTTCCTGCACCCCAAGGACTGCCATGGCGTACTGACAGAACTGGTCACTTCGGCGGCCGTTGAGTCACCTGAGCACTGACTCCCGTACATAAGGGCCGGTAGGGTTGGGTGCGGTCGCCGCTCAGTCCAGGGTGACCCGGTCCTGTCGTCTGGGGTGGCGGGACCGCCGGGGTCGTGTTTCGGGGGGCGAACGCCGGGGCAGAAGCGCATGCTCCGCCGTTGATCTGACACCATTCCCCGGGGGCCCCGCCCGGCGGACGGACGGAGCTCGTTCGGGAAGATTTGCGACCAGGGGACGGATGGGACCGCGCAGTGCGGGGCTACGAGAGCCAGGAGCGAGAGCCGGCGGCTGACGTCGACCACCTCTCTCGGTTCGAGGCCGAGATGAAGCGGCTGAAGACCGAGCGGGAAAAGGCGATCCAGCACGCCGATGACCTCGGCTACCAGGTCGAGGTGCTGCGCGCCAAGTTGCACGAGGCGCGGCGCACCATCATGTCCCGGCCCGCCTTCGACGGCGGCGACATCGGGTACCAGGCCGAGCAGCTGCTCCGCAACGCGCAGACGCAGGCCGAGCAGCTGCGCGCGGACGCCGAGCGGGAGCTGAGCCAGGCGCGGGCGCAGACCCAGCGCATCCTCCAGGAGCACGCCGAGCAGGCCGCCCGGCTCCAGTCCGAGCTGCATCAGGAGGCGGTGACCCGGCGCCAGCAGCTGGACCAGGAGCTGGCCGAGCGCCGACAGACCGTCGAGTCGCACGTCAACGAGAACGTGGCCTGGGCCGAGCAGCTGCGCGCCCGCACCGAGCAGCAGGCCCGCCGGCTGCTCGACGAGTCCCGTGCCGAGGCCGAGCAGGCCATGGCCGCGGCCCGCGCGGAGGCGGAGCGGCTGACCGCCGAGGCCCGGCAGCGGCTGCGCACCGACGCCGAGAGCGCGCGCGGCGAGGCCGAGCAGATCCTGCGCCGGGCCCGTGCCGACGCCGAGCGGCTGCTGAACGCGGCCTCCGAGCAGGCGCAGGAGGCCACCGACCACGCCGAGCAGCTGCGCAGCTCCACCGCCACCGAGTCGGAGGCCACCCGCCGCCAGGTCCAGGAGCTCAGCCGGACCGCCGAGCAGCGCATGACCGAGGCCGAGGAGGCACTGCGCAAGGCGCAGGCCGAGGCCGACAAGGTGCTCACCGAGGCCAGGGAGTCCGCGGCCAAGGCGCTCTCGAGTGCCGAGCAGACCAACGAGCAGCGCACCCGTACCGCCAAGGAGCAGGTCGCCCGGCTGGTCGGCGAGGCCACCAAGGACGCCGAGTCGACGAAGTCCGAGGCCGAGCAGCTGGTCGCGGACGCCCGCGCCGAGGCCGAGAGGATCGTCGCCGAGGCCGCCGAGAAGGCCCGCACGATCACCGCCGAGGAGTCGGCCACCCAGCTGTCCAAGGCGGCGAAGACCGCGGAGGACGTGCTGAACAAGGCGTCCGAGGACGCCAAGCGGACCACGAAGGCCGCCACCGAGGAGGCCGAGCGGATCCGCACCGAGGCCGAGGCCGAGGCGGACCGGCTGCGCGCCGAGGCGCACGACATCGCCGCCGAGCTCAAGGGCGCGGCGAAGGACGACACCAAGGAGTACCGCGCCAAGACGGTCGAGCTCCAGGAGGAGGCGCGCCGGCTGCGCGGAGACGCCGAGCAGCTGCGCGCCGACGCCGTCGCCGAGGGCGAGAAGATCCGCGCCGAGGCCCGCAAGGAGGCCGTGGCGCAGATCGAGGAGGCGGCGAAGACCGCCGAGGAGCTGCTCGCCAAGGCCAAGGCGGACGCCGACGAGCTGCGGCAGACCGCGACGGTGGACAGCGAGAAGGTCCGCACCGAGGCCATCGAACGGGCGACGACCCTGCGCCGGCAGGCCGAGGAGACGCTGGAGCGCACCCGCGCCGAGGCCGAGCGGCACCGCGCGGAGGCCGCCGAGCGCGTGGAGGAGCTGCAGGCGGACGCCGAGCGGGCCGCCCGCGAGCTGCGCGAGGAGACCGAGCGCGCCGTCGAGGCCCGGCAGGCGGAGGCCGCCGGGGAGCTGACGCGGCTGCAGACCGAGGCCGAGGAGCGCCGCACGGCGGCCGAGCAGGCGCTGACCGAGGCCCGCGAGGAGGGCGAGCGGATCCGCCGCGAGGCCGCCGAGGAGAGCGAGCGGCTCCGCACCGAGGCCGCGGAGCGGGTCCGTACGCTCCAGCAGCAGGCCGAGACCGAGGCCGAGCGGCTGCGTACCGAGGCCGCCGCGGACGCCTCCGCCTCCCGCGCGGAGGGTGAGACCGTCGCCGTACGCCTGAGGTCCGAGGCGTCGAACGAGGCGGAGCGGCTGAAGTCGGAGGCGCAGGAGAGCGCCGACCGGGTGCGGGCGGAGGCGCAGACCGCCGCCGAGCGCATCGCCGCCGAGGCCTCCGAGACGCTGGCCGCCGCCCAGGAGGAGGCCGCCCGGCGCCGCCGCGAGGCCGAGGAGCTGCTCGGCGACGCCCGGCAGGAGGCGGACCAGGAGCGCGAGCGGGCCCGCGAGCGCAGCGAGGAGCTGCTGGCCTCGGCGCGCAACCGCGTGGAGGAGGCGCAGGCCGAGGCGACCCGGCTGGTCGAGGAGGCCGACCGGCGCGCGACCGAGATGGTGTCGGCCGCCGAGCAGCACGCGCAGCAGGTACGGGAGTCGGTCGCCGGTCTGCACGAGCAGGCCCAGGAGGAGATCACCGGACTGCGCAGCGCCGCCGAGCACGCGGCGGAGCGCGTCCGGCGCGAGGCCGAGGAGGAGGCGGACCGGGTCCGCGCCGACGCCTACGCGGAGCGGGAGCGGGCGAGCGAGGACGCCGGACGGCTGCGGCACGAGGCGCAGGAGGAGTCGGAGGCCGCCAAGGCGCTGGCCGAGCGGACGATGTCCGAGGCCATCGCGGAGGCCGACCGGATCCGCGCGGACGTCTCCGAGCACGCCCAGCGGGTGCGCACGGAGGCCTCCGACGCGATCGCCGAGGCCGAGCAGTCCGCGTCACGGACCCGGGCGGACGCCCGCGAGGACGCCAACCGCATCCGGTCCGACGCGGCGACGCAGGCGGACACCCTGATCACCGAGGCGCGCTCCGAGGCGGAGCGGCTCACGACGGAGACGGTGGCCGAGACCGACCGGCTCCGGACGGAGACGGTCACGGAGGCGGAGCGCGTCCGCACCGAGGCGGCGAACGAGGCCGAGCGGGTTCGCACGGAGGCGGCCGGCGAGGCGGAGCGGCTGCGCGCCGAGACGGTCGCCGAGACCGACCGGGTCCGGTCCGAGGCGAGCGCCCGGGCCGAGCAGCTGGTCTCGGACGCCACCGGGGAGGCGGAGCGACTGCGCGCCGAAGCCGCCGACACGGTCGGCTCCGCCCAGCAGCACGCCGAGCGCGTCCGCACCGAGGCGGAGCGCGTCCGGGCCGAGGCGGCGGCGGAGGCCGAACGGGTCACCACGGCCGCCCGCGAGGAGGCCGAGCGCACCCTCGACGAGGCCCGCAAGGACGCCAACAAGCGGCGCTCGGAGGCGGCCGAGCAGGTCGACACGCTCATCACGGAGACCGCGGCCGAGGCCGACAAGCTGCTCACCGAGGCCCAGCAGCAGGCCCAGAAGGCCACCGCGGACGCCGAGTCGCAGGCCGACACGATGGTCGGCGCGGCCCGCACGGAGGCCGATCGGATCGTCGCGGAGGCGACGGTCGAGGGCAACACCCGGGTGGAGAAGGCCCGTACGGACGCGGACGAGCTGCTGGTCGGGGCCCGCCGGGACGCGACCGCCATAAGGGAGCGCGCGGAGGAACTGCGCGAGCGACTCACGTCCGAGATCGAGGAGTTGCACGAGCGGGCCCGCCGCGAGGCCGCCGACACGATGAAGTCGGCCGGCGACCGCTGCGACGCGCTCGTCAAGGCCGCCGAGGAGCAGCTCGCCAAGGCGGAGGCGAAGGCCAAGGAGCTGGTGTCGGAGGCCAATTCCGAAGCCGGCAAGGTGCGTATCGCCGCCGTCAAGAAGGCGGAGGCGCTGCTCAAGGAGGCCGAGCAGAAGAAGGCGTCCCTGGTCCGGGAGGCCGAGGCGATCAGGGCCGAGGCGGTCGAGGAGGCCCGGCACACGGTCGACGAGGGCAAGCGCGAGCTGGAGACCCTGGTGCGGCGCCGCGAGGACATCAACACGGAGATCTCCCGGGTGCAGGACGTGCTGGAGGCGCTGGAGTCCTTCGAGGCGCCGACGGGTGGCGGCAAGGACAACGGGGTCAAGGCGGGGGCCACGGTCGGTGCCCCACGTTCGGGTGGCAAGTCGTCAGACGGCTAGCGCCGGGCGCGGATCCGGTGTTTCCTGGAGATCTTTGGCCGGGTTTCCGTCCAGACCCTTGACCAGAACTTTGGCAAGCCATCCGGGGGTCAGCCACCCGAAAGAGGTGTCATTCTCCGTACCAAACGTGCATCCGCTCGATGACGCACCGCATTGGCGCCTAGGATTCCCTCTATCACCTCACCGGTCTCTTTCGACAGGAACCCCATGAGCGACACTTCCCCCTACGGCTTCGAGCTTGTGCGGCGTGGGTACGACCGCGCTCAGGTGGACGAACGCATCTCCAAGCTCGTCTCCGACCGTGACAGCGCTCTCGCCCGCATCACCGCTCTGGAAAAGCGCATCGAGGAACTCCACCTCGAGACCCAGAACGCCCAGGCACAGGTCAACGACGCGGAGCCGTCGTACGCCGGTCTCGGTGCCCGGGTCGAGAAGATCCTGCGTCTCGCCGAGGAAGAGGCGAAGGACCTGCGTGAGGAGGCCCGGCGGGCGGCCGAGCAGCACCGCGAGCTCGCCGAGTCGGCGGCCCAGCAGGTGCGCAACGACGCGGAATCGTACTCCGCGGAGCGCAAGTCCAAGGCCGAGGACGAGGGCGTCCGGATCGTCGAGAAGGCCAAGAGCGACGCCTCGCAGCTGCGTTCCGAGGCGCAGAAGGACGCGCAGTCCAAGCGCGAGGAGGCGGACGCCCTCTTCGAGGAGACCCGCGCCAAGGCCGCCCAGGCCGCCGCCGACTTCGAGACGAACCTCGCCAAGCGCCGCGAGCAGTCCGAGCGCGACCTGGCCTCCCGTCAGGCCAAGGCCGAGAAGCGCCTCGCGGAGATCGAGCACCGCGCGGAGCAGCTGCGTCTGGAGGCGGAGAAGCTGCGCACGGACGCCGAGCGCCGCGCCCGCCAGACCGTCGAGACGGCGCAGCGTCAGGCCGAGGACATCGTGGCCGACGCGAACGCCAAGGCGGACCGGATCCGTTCGGAATCGGAGCGCGAGCTCGCGGCCCTCACCAACCGCCGCGACTCCATCAACGCGCAGCTGACCAACGTGCGCGAGATGCTGGCGACGCTCACGGGCGCCGCGGTGGCCGCCGCCGGTACGCCGGCCGAGGAAGAGCCCGCCTCCCGCGGGGTGCCGGCCCAGCAGTCCCGCTGACGCGAGCCGTACGCCGGCCGGACAGGCACAGGGCGCCGGACGAGTACGGAGCACCGGACGACGAGTACGGAGCCCCGGACGAGTACGGAGCAAGGGCGAAGCCTTCTGTCACTGGGGTGGCAGAGGGCTTCGTCCCGTTTTAGCGTGGTCGCCATGATCGAGCTCGAGGGGCTGACCAAGCGGTACGGCGAGAAGGTGGCGGTCAACAATCTCTCCTTCACCGTCAGACCCGGCATCATCACGGGCTTCCTCGGACCCAACGGCGCGGGCAAGTCGACCACCATGCGGATGGTGCTGGGCCTGGACCGGCCCACCGCCGGGGACGTCCGTATCGACGGCAAGCGCTACGACCAGCTCAGGGACCCGCTGACCTACATCGGCGCCCTGCTGGAGGCGAAGGCATGGCACGGCGGGCGCAGCGCCTACAACCACCTGCTGTGCCTCGCGCAGAGCAACGGCATTCCGGCGAACCGAGTCCGTGAGGTGCTGGACACGGTCGGACTCACGGCGGTCGCCCGGAAGAAGACCAAGGGCTTCTCCCTCGGCATGGGCCAGCGGCTCGGCATCGCCGGCGCGCTCCTCGGCGACCCGCGGATCCTGATGTTCGACGAGCCGGTCAACGGCCTCGACCCCGAGGGCATCCACTGGATCCGCAACCTGATGAAGACACTGGCCTCCCAGGGCCGTACGGTCTTCGTCTCCTCCCACCTGATGAGCGAGATGGCACTGACGGCGGACCACCTGGTGGTCATCGGCCAGGGCAGGCTGCTGGCGGACACCTCGATGGCCGACTTCATCGCGGAGAACTCGCGCAGTTACGTCCGGATCCGCACCCCGCAGCGCGAGCGGCTGCTCGACGTACTGCACGGCGAGGGCATCACGGTCGTCGAGGCCGGCGCCGAGGTCCTCGAGGTGGACGGCGACTGGTCCGCGGCGATCGGGGAGCTGGCGGCACGGCAGCAGATCGTGCTGCACGAGCTGAGCCCGCAGCGGGCCTCGCTGGAGGAGGCTTTCATGCAGCTGACCGCGGAGTCCGTCGAGTACCACGCGCACGACGGGCAGCCGCCCGGCGCGGTGCCCCCGCCGCAGCAGCAACAGCAACAGCAACAGCAGTGGGGCAGCGACTGGAGGAAGGGATGAGCATGGCGGCGGCACAGGTCGTCCGGTCCGAGTGGACCAAGATCCGGTCGGTCGCGTCCACCGTGTGGACGCTGGGCCTCGCCGTGGTCGTCACCATCGCGCTCGGCATGCTGATCTCGGCGCTGTCGAAGAGCGAGTTCGACAACCTGAGCGAGCAGAACCAGCTCTCCTTCGACCCGACCTTCATCAGCTTCGCCGGGACGAGCCTCGGCCAGCTGGCGATGATCGTCTTCGGGGTACTGGTCGTGGGGAACGAGTACAGCTCTGGCATGATCCGCACCTCGCTGGCCGCCGTGCCGCAACGCGGCACCTTCCTGTTCAGCAAGATCGCGGTGGCCACGGTGCTCGCCCTCGTCGTGAGTATGGTCACCAGTTTCGCCACCTTCTTCCTCGGGCAGGCGATGCTCGGCGACCTCAAGGCGTCGATCGGCGATCCGGGCGTGCTGCGCGCGGTCATCGGCGGTGGCCTGTACATGACCCTGATCGCGATGTTCTCGATGGGCGTCGCCGCGATGCTGCGCTCACCGATGCTGTCGCTGGGCATCCTGATGCCGTTCTTCTTCCTCATCTCCAACATCCTGGGCAACGTCCCGGCGACGGAGAAGGTCGGCCGGTTCCTGCCCGACCAGGCCGGCAGCAAGATCATGCAGGTGGTCGCGCCGATCGACGACGACGTCCCGTACGGTCCCTGGGGCGGTCTCGGGATCATGGCCGTGTGGGTGATCGCGGCACTCGTCGGCGGGTACGTTGTCCTGAAGAAGCGGGACGCCTGAGGACCGGGCGGACGCTGGACGGGTACCGTTCAGGCCCAGATTTTGCCTGGCTTTGAACGGAACCGTCAGCGCCTCGTTATCCTCCTAACCCTTACGGGGGCGTGTGCCCTGCTGTCCCTGAACCTTTCGATGGGTGCGGAGCATGATCGAGGCTGTCGGCCTGACCAAGCGCTACGGCGACAAGACCGCTGTGTACAACCTGTCCTTCCAGGTGCGGCCCGGCGCCGTCACCGGCTTCCTGGGGCCCAACGGCTCGGGCAAGTCGACGACGATGCGCATGATCCTCGGCCTGGACAACCCGACCTCCGGGCATGTGACGATCAGCGGCCACCCGTACCGCAAGCTGCCCAACGCCGCCCGCCAGGTCGGGGCGCTGCTCGACGCCAAGGCGGTGCACGGCGGCCGGGCCGCCCGCAACCACCTGCTGAGCCTGGCCCAGCTCTCGGGCATCCCGGCCCGGCGCGTGGACGAGGTGCTCGGCGTGGTCGGCCTCCAGGAGGTCGCCAGACGGCGCTCCAAGGGCTTCTCCCTCGGCATGGGCCAGCGGCTCGGCATCGCCGCGGCACTGCTCGGCGACCCCCAGGTGCTGCTGTTCGACGAGCCGGTCAACGGCCTGGACCCCGAGGGCATCCACTGGGTCCGCAACCTGATGAAGGCGCTCGCCGCCGAGGGCCGTACCGTCTTCGTCTCCTCGCACCTGATGAGCGAGATGGCGCTGACCGCCGACCACCTGATCGTCATCGGACGCGGCCAGCTGCTCTCCGACATGAGCGTGAAGGACTTCATCTCGGCCAACTCCGCCGACTTCGCGCGCGTGCGGACGCCGGACAGCGAGCCGCAGCTGCGCGAGAAGCTGACGTCCGCGCTGACCGAGGCCGGCGGGCACGTCATGTCCGAGCAGGACGGCGCGCTGCGGGTGGCCGGGCTGGCACTCCCCCGGATCAGTGACATCGCGCACGGCAGTGACGTACGGCTGTGGGAGCTGTCGCCGCACCAGGCCTCGCTGGAGGAGGCGTACATGCGGATGACCCAGGGCGCCGTCGACTACCGCTCGACCGCCGACCAGAAGGCCGGGCTCCAGCAGCCGCTGCCGCCCGGCGCGCAGCCGCCGATGCCGGTGCCCGGACAGGGCCAGCCGGGCTGGTACGCCCCGCCACCGCCCCAGCAGGGCTCCCAGCCCTTCCCGCCGCCCCAGGGCGCGCCGGGCCAGGCCCCGGCGGGCCCGTACGGCGCCCCGGCGGCGCCCGGCGCGGCACCGGGCGGTCCGCCCGCCAACCCCTACGCGGCGCAGACCCCGCAGACCCCGCAGGCCCCGCAACCGCAGCAGGCGCCCGCCCCGGTCACCGCGCCGCCCGGCGCCGCTCCCTCTCCCACGCCTCCGCCCCCGCCCTCCGCCGCGCCCGTCACCGACCCGACCAAGTCCGAGGACGCCCGATGAGCACGCCCCAGCCCCCGACGCAGCAGGCCGCACCCGACTGGCAGGCGGCGCCCGGGTCTCCGTACCCCACCTACACGTCGCCGATCCCGGTGGTGCGCACGCACCTCGGGCACGCGCTCGCCTCCGAGTGGACGAAGATCAAGTCGGTCCGCTCGACGATGTGGACGCTGGGCGTGTTCGTCCTGCTGGTCGTCGGGGTCGGACTGCTGACCGGCCTGGTGGTGGCGAGCACCTCGTCCGACCTCACCGGCGCGAACTCCCTGGAGCTGGGTTTCTTCGGGCTGCTCCTCGGCAGCATCTGCGTCATCACCCTCGGTGTGATGACCACCGCCTCGGAGTACGGCACCGGCATGGTGCGGACCACGATGACCGCCTGCCCGAGCCGCGGCCGGGTCCTCGCGGCGAAGGCGATCGTGTTCTTCCTGGTGGCCTTCGTCGTGACGCTGGTGTGCACGGCGCTCGTCGCCCTCATGCACACGGCGCTCCTGGAGGGCAACGGGGTCGACGAGCCCACCGGCGGCGAGTGGCTGAAGGCCACGTTCGGTGTCTCGTTCTACATCGCGCTGCTCGGACTGCTGTCGCTCGCCATCGGCTCGATCATCCGGCACTCCGCGGGCGCCATCACGATCATGATCGGGACGCTGCTCGCCCCGCTGGTGATCGCGCTGTTCATGTTCATCGAGTCGCTCAGGGACGTGCAGCAGGCGCTGTTCGAGTACTCGATCCCCAACCAGATGAGCATCTTCTACGCCAACTCGCTCAGCGACTCCGGCCCGTCCGGCTGGGACCCGCTGTGGATCATGCTCGGCGTGACGGCCGTCGCGTACGCCGGCGCGTACGCGCTGCTGGAGAGGCGGGACGTGTAGGCGCGGAACGCCCACGAACGCGACGTTCGGGAGCGCCATGGGCAGAAGCGTTCAGAACCTCGGCGCGTTACGGGACCGCTGCACCCGCGTGGTGCGGCGGTCCTTCGCGTTCCAGCAGGACTTGTGCCAGTGCCGGCGGTCGTCGACCCCCGAGTGCGCCGGCCAGGCCACCACGTGCGGGACACCGCCCGGGATGAGCTGGTCGCAGCCCGGGCAGCGGTACGACTTGCCCTGGGCGCTCGCGCCCGCCACATGCCGTACGCTCCAGTCCTCGCCCTGCCAGCTCTCCGACGACTGCCAGCCGCCGTAGCGGCCGGAGCCGTCGTCCTCGGCGCTCCGGCCGGGCGAACCGGCTTCCTTGGGTCGGTTGCGACGCGGGGACACGGGACACCTCACGGAGCTGTACAGGGAATGCGGGCGGCGTCCAGCCTACGCGGCACGGACAGGAATACGCGTACGTCGACGACCACCCCGACTCCCCCGCGGAGCTCTCGCGGAAGCCGTCGCGGCCCCTTCACGACAGCCGGTACGGCACCGCCACAACGGCTGATTCTGTAGACAATCCGCAAATCCCTCCGCCCGGCCGTGTCCTCGGCACGTGTCAGACGGTTAT
Source organism: Streptomyces marokkonensis (assembly GCF_039539045.1). NCBI lineage: Bacteria > Bacillati > Actinomycetota > Actinomycetes > Kitasatosporales > Streptomycetaceae > Streptomyces > Streptomyces marokkonensis. The sequence continues at coordinate 11,897 of NZ_BAABCQ010000044.1, read as the reverse complement.
GCCCTGTGGGGGAGCTCCGTGTCGGGGCCGAGGAAGCAGGAAAAAGGCAATGCGCGTAGGAAGTTTCGTGTTGGGCGCCCAGTTCCCGGGCCAGGGCCAGGGGGAGGCGTTGCACCGCGCGGTCCGCTCGGCCGAGGTGGCCGAGGAGGCCGGGCTCGACACGGTCTGGCTGGCCGAGCACCACTTCGTGCCGTACGGCACGTGCCCGTCGGCCGTCACGCTGGCCGCGCTGCTGCTGGGCCGCACCCGTCGTATCCGGGTCGGCACCGCGGTCAGCGTACTGCCCACCGCCCACCCCGTGGCGCTCGGCGAGCAGGCCGCGCTGCTGCACGTCACCAGCGGCGGCCGGTTCTCGCTGGGCGTGGGACGGGGCGGCCCGTGGGTGGACCTGGAAGTGTTCGGCGCGGGCCTGGAGGCCTACGAGAAGGGCTTTCCGGAGTCACTCGATCTGCTGGTCCGCTGGCTGCGCGACCCGGCCGTCGGCACCTCGGGCGAGCGCTACAGGTTCCGTGAGGTGCCCGTCGTCCCGCGCCCCTCCGAGTCCCTGACGGAGGGCACGGGTCCGGAGGTCGTCGTCGCCTGCACCTCTCCGGCCAGCGTGCGCACGGCGGCCGAGCGGGGGCTGCCGATGCTGCTCGGGATGCACGTCGGGGACGAGGAGAAGGCCGAGATGGTGGCCCTGTGGCGCAGGCACGCCCGTGCGGCCCGGCGGCCGGCGGCGGAGATCGACCGCGCGGCCCATGTGTCGGCCGGCGTCTGCCAGATCGCGGACCGCCGCACGGACGCGGCGGAGACCCTGCTCAAAGCCATGCCGGGCTGGCTCCGGCAAGGGCTCGACGCCCATGTCACGGTGGACGACCGCGCCCGGCAGATGCGCGACCCCTACGCCTACACCGAACTGCTCTGCCAACTGCACCCGGTGGGCCCGCCCCGGCTGTGCGCGGACCGGCTCGCGGCGACCGGCGAGCGGACCGGCATCAACCGCTTCGCCCTGCTCGTCGAGGGGTCCGGAGATCTCGCGGCGACCGAGGAGAACGTACGGCGGCTCGGGAACGAAGTACTCCCCCAGCTCCGCTGAGAAGGTGCGCGGGGAGCTTGCCGCCCCGGTACGAACTGCACCTCCCTCGTACGGAACGGCAAGCGGACGACCGTCGCTTCAGCAGTCGCGGAACTCGGGCGACTGGTTGAGTACCTGGCTGCGTACCGAGGTGAAACGGCTCAGCTTCTCGTCGACGGAGGAGTCCAACGGGAACACCGCCACCCGGTGGCAGTTCTGGAAGGCCAGCCGCACTCCGAAGTGCCGCTGCAGTGCACCGCGTATGGCGTCACTCGCGAGCGCGCGCAGCAGCTGACCGCGCGCCTGCTCGTCCGGCGGGGGCGTCTGGTTGTCGGCGAACGCACCGCCGTCGACCTTCAGCTGTGCCACCAGGGCGCTGACCATCTCCCATGCGTAGGGCAGGGAGGTCCGGACGCAGTCGACGAAGGCTGCTTCGTCGACCTCGCCTCGCTCGGCCTGTTCGAGTAGGGCCGGTGAGACGTCGAGCGACATGGGTTCTCCTCTCGCACCCCCGACTGGCAGGGGTTGCCGGACAGTTAGGGGAGTGCGCGACATTGAACACGCTGCGTACATACCTCGCGACCTCCCGTTCAATACCGTAAGCAACCGATCGTGACCGCACCAGGAGAATGCCTATATGCGCCCCCTCCTGTAGGCAGACAATCGGCCAGTGTGCAAGGTGGGGCCAATGGGAGAAGTGGGGCAGCGTGCGGGGTCGTCCCGGCACGGGCGAATCGCGTCGGGCCGGGCGCGTCGAGTAGCGTTGCCGACCATGCGTCTCGTCATTGCCCGCTGCTCCGTCGACTACGCCGGACGGCTCACCGCACACCTGCCCTCGGCTCCCCGGCTGATCCTGGTCAAGGCGGACGGCAGCGTCTCGATCCACGCCGACGACCGGGCCTACAAGCCCCTCAACTGGATGTCGCCGCCCTGCGCCCTGAAGGAGGGCACGGGCGAGGAGGAGGGCGTCTGGACCGTCGTCAACAAGGCGGGCGAGAAGCTCATCATCACGATGGAGGAGATCCTCCACGACTCCTCGCACGAACTGGGCGTCGATCCCGGCCTGATCAAGGACGGCGTGGAAGCGCACCTCCAGGAGCTGCTCGCCGACCGTATCGAGACGCTGGGCGAGGGCTACACCCTCATCCGCCGCGAGTACATGACCGCCATCGGCCCCGTCGACATCCTGTGCCGGGACGCCGAGGGCCGGACCGTCGCGGTCGAGATCAAGCGGCGCGGCGAGATCGACGGCGTGGAGCAGCTCACACGCTACCTGGAGCTGCTGAACCGCGACCCCCATCTCGCCCCGGTGCGCGGCGTCTTCGCCGCCCAGGAGATCAAGCCGCAGGCCCGCGTCCTCGCCACGGACCGCGGCATCGGCTGCCAGGTACTGGACTACAACGCCATGCGCGGCATCGAGGACGACAAGCTGCGGTTGTTCTGAGCGGGAGCCTCGTCGCGTCACATCACGTGCGAAAGGGCCGGGTCCGTGTGACGGACCCGGCCCTTCTGCGCTGTTCCTCGCCGTCCCGGAGAGCGGTCAGATGATCCGGCCTGCCGCTGGTCCGGTCCCGCTCGGCGTCCCCGTACCCGTCCCGGTGCTCGCGGTGCCGCTCTGCGAGGCCGTCCCGGCGGGTGAGCCGACGGTGGTGGACGGTGCGACGGGGCCGCTGGCGCTGTTGGACGTCTCCGGGGTCGACGGATCGGGCGGCTGTGTGTCGGTGGGACTGGGATCGGGCTCACCGGACGACGTGCTGGGCTCGGGATCCGGCTCGGTGTCGGTGGGCTTCGGCGAGGTCGAGTCCGGCGGCGGCTCGTCGGACGTGGGCGGCTTGGACGGCGAGTCGGGGTCGTCCGGCTCGTCCGAGTCGCTCGGGTCCGACGAGTCAGGGTCCTCGGGCTCGCCCGAGTCGCCCGAGTCGCTCGGGTCGCTCGCGTCGTCCGACGGCGACGCCGAATCCGTCGGCGTCGGGTCGTCCGACGTCCCGAGAGTGCCGTCCGGGCCGGGGTCGGTCGGCCTGCCGGTCGCCCCGGCGGTGTCGCCCGAGCCCTCACCGTCGTCCTTCGGCCGGTCCGCGCCGAGGCTGCCGTCGTCCACTCCCTGACTGGCCGACGGGTTGACGCCGACCTGGTCGGAGGGGTCTTTGGCGTCGTTCTCCGACGTGGCGCCGAGGGTCACCACCGTGCCGAGTACGGCGACGAGCAGCGCGCCCGCTCCGGTGGCCACCAGGTTGCGCCGCGCGAAGCCCTTGATGTTCACGCCCGCCTTGCGGGACGGCCCGGTGGCCGGGTCCCGCCTGGTGACCAGGGTCGGGGACTGCGGAGGCGGCTGGAGCGGCGGGAAGGGCGCGGGTACGCCCCCGGGCGGCGACGCCGACTCCTCGTTCCGGGCGTCGGGCACCTCCTCCCCCGCCCTCGGACCGAAGCCGACGGCGCCGAATCCGGCGGCGGCCCCCGCTCCGCCGAACGCGGCCGCGCCGGTACCGAGGCCGGGCGTGTCCCCGGTCCGGTCGGCGACCAGCGCGAGGGCACGGCGGCCCGCGACGGCGCCGCGCTTGTCGGACAGGGCGCCGCGCAGCCCGATGGAGGCCTCCAGCTCGGCGCGGGCCCGGTCGAGCTGTCCCTCGCACAGCGCGAGGACGCCGAGTTCGTGGTGGAAGTAGGCCTGCTCGGCGACGTCACCGGCGAGCCGGGAGGCCTCGGTGCCGGAGCGCAGCGCCCGTTCCCAGGCGCTCCAGTGCAGCCCGGCGGCGAACGCCGGCGCCGCGGTCCGGGCCAGCTGGACGGCGGGGCAGTCCTCGTCGTCCGCGGGCGGGGCCGTGGCCGGCGTCAGCACGGCCAGGGCGGCCAGCACGGCGTCGGCCTCGGCGCAGACCCGCTCCGGGGTGACCGAGGGGTGCCCGGCCCACCAGGCGTAGTGCTGGGCGGCGGCCAGCGCGCGTTCCCGTACGTCGTCGGCGTATCCGGCGCCCTCCAGCTGGTTGAGCACCCCGGCGGCGAGCCGGTAGCGGGAGCCGACCGGCGAGAGGAGTCCGCAGTCGGTCAGCTCGCCGAGGGCGGCGTCCGCGTGGGTGTCGCCGATCAGGGCGGGCAGATGCGCCTGGTGCGGCACCTCGCCGCCGAGCGCGACGGCGAACTCCAGGGTGGCGCGCGCGGAGGCGCTCAGCCGGGAGGCGAGCAGCGGCGCGGGTGCGGCGGCCTCCCCGAGGGACGGCAGGGGCACCTCGTCGGCCTCGGCGGCGTCGTAGGGCGTGCCGTCGGCCGGGAGGGCGTCGGCGAAGACGCCGAACTCGTCGACGGCGTCTTCGCCGGCCCGCTGCCGGTCGCGCCGGCGCAGCAGGGCGCCGGCCTGGACGAAGCGCAGCGGCAGGCCCTCGGACTCGAACCAGAGGTCACCGGCCCAGTTGGCCTCCTCGTCGGTGAGGGTCCGGCCGGCGGCGCGCTCGAGCAGCTCCACGCCGTCCGAGCGGTCCAGTCCGGTGAGGAAGACCTCCTCGACGGCCGAGTCGGCCGAGGGCGCGGGCACGTCCGGGGTCGCGCCGATCAGGAAGGCGCACTCGGGGGTGGCGTCCAGCAGCTCGTCGAGAGCGGCGCCGCCGAACTCGACGTCGTCCAGGACGACGACCGCGCCGACCTCCCGGAGCCGGGCGAGCAGTTCGTCGCGCTCCGGGCGGTGCAGGGGCGCGCGGTGGACGGCGTAGAAGAGGTCGTGGAGCAGGTCGCCCGCCGTGCGGTGGAAGCCGCTGAGCCGGACGACTCCGTCGGGTGCGAGGCCCGCGCAGTCCTCGGCGACGACGTCGAGGAGGCTGCTGCGGCCGGAGCCGGCGGGGCCGGTGAGGCGGACGGAACGGCCGCGGGCGAGCAGCCGCACCAGGCGTTCGCGCTCGTCCTCGCGGGCCAGCAGGCCCAGCACGGTCCGGACCGGTCCCGGGGGGACGGGCGGCCGCGCGACGCGCTCCGCCTCGGCCCGCTCGGCCGCGGTGAGCTTCTCGGGACGGGCGGGCCGCTCCGTGGGCGGGCAGACCTCGATCTCGCTGCCGTCGACGGGGTTGACGGTGAGCAGGAAGTCGCCGGACACGAGCTGCACCGTGCGGGCGAGCGCGGGTGAGTGCTGTCCGAAGTCGGATGTGAGGGGGTCCCTGGGCGGGCGTGGGCGCGGCGCCTGGTGGTCGCCGTCTTGGCCGTGCTCCTCGGGTCCCCGGTTGTTCGGGTCCATAGGTTCAAGCCCCCCAAAAGCGTCGTGTGCGGGCCCGGGTCGGGACCACCCCTCCCGGCCTTGCCGCACACCGCGCTGTCGCTTCTGGTCCGGGCCCGCCGGTGGGTCACGAAATGGCGGGCAGCCAGACCCTAAACCTTCGCTCAGTATCCCCGACAGTCCGGGGTGGCGACCCGTCCAAGACGTCACAGTCTCGTGAGGATTGCGTGTGTCGGGTGATTGTCGGGCGGTTCGCCGAGTGGTGTCCGGGCCTCCCCGGCCCACCGGGCCACACCGGCCCGTGGCGTCACACCCCGGCGCGTGAGCGCGTGAACGCCCGGGCGTCACACCCTGGGCAGGGTCTCCACGCCGATGCCGCCCTCGATGGCCAGGATCCGGTGCAGCCGGGTGGCCACCAGAAGGCGCTGCATCTGCGGCGGTACGCCGCGCAGCACCAGCCGCCGGCCACAGCGGCCGGCCCGCCGGTGGGCCCCCATGATCACGCCGAGTCCGGTGGCGTCCCAGGAGTCCAGTTCGGTCAGGTCCAGCACCAGGTCGCCGACTCCGTCGTCGACGGCCGAGTGCAGGACCGTACGGGCGTCCGCCGCGCTGCGGACGTCGAGGCGGCCCCCGACGACCAGCTCGACGTGGTCGCCCCTGATGTGCATATGCGCTCCCCGGCGTGCGTCTTTGTCGTCTCTTCGTCTTCGTGGTGATTCTTCGTGATGCTTCGTGTGGTCTCTCGGCGATATCAGGTGTTGCAACCTCTGACTGGCCGAAACGATCGGAGGTTGCTACCTGTAAGCGAACCGATACCGAATTCACCCCGGCGTGTGACGTTCGCCGGGGCTGACGCGACCTCAGTGCTTGTAGAAGCCCTGCCCGCTCTTGCGGCCGATGTCACCGGCGTCCACCATCCGGCGCATCAGCTCCGGCGGGGCGAACTTCTCGTCCTGGGACTCGGTGTAGATGTTCCCCGTGGCGTGCAGCAGGATGTCGACGCCCGTCAGGTCGGCGGTGGCCAGCGGTCCCATGGCGTGGCCGAAGCCCAACTTGCAGGCGAGGTCGATGTCCTCGGCGGTGGCGACGCCCGACTCGTACAGCTTCGCGGCCTCGACGACGAGGGCGGAGATGAGGCGGGTGGTCACGAAGCCGGCGACGTCGCGGTTGACGACGATGCAGGTCTTGCCGGTGGACTCGGCGAACTCCCGTGCGGCGGCGAGCGTTTCGTCGCTGGTCTTGTAGCCGCGCACCAGCTCGCACAGCCGCATCATCGGAACGGGCGAGAAGAAGTGTGCGCCGACGACCCGCTCCGGACGCTCGGTCACGGCCGCGATCTTGGTGATCGGGATGGCGGAGGTGTTGGACGCGAGGATCGCCTCGTCCTTCACGAGCTTGTCGAGCGCGCGGAAGATCTCGTGCTTGACTTCCAGCTTCTCGAAGACGGCCTCGACGACGACGTCCGCGTCGGCGACGGCGTCCAGGTCGGTGGTGGCGGTGATGCGCGCGAGGGCGGCCTCGGCGTCGTCGGCCGCGAGCCTGCCCTTCGCCACGAACTTGTCGTACGAGGCCCGGATGCCGTCGGTGCCACGGCGGAGCGCCTCGTCGGTGACGTCGCGCAGGACGACGTCCCAGCCCGCCTGGGCTGAGACCTGGGCGATTCCGGATCCCATGAGACCGGCTCCGATGACGGCGAGCTTCCGTGCCACTGTGCGACTCCCCTGATGCAGGCTTTCCTCGAGGGCCTGCCCGGCCCTGTCTTCTCGGCCGGAGATTATCGGGACCGAGGGGCTGTGTGACCGGTTAGTAACGCGCGTCACGTCTCAAATGACGGACATCACACCCACGTGTGCCATCCGGGCGTCACCCCGCGCCCCGTACGGCGTAGTTGAGCACCTTCTCGTTCAACAGCTCCTCCATCTCGCCCAGCAGCAGGAGCACGTCCCGGGAGACCTCCGAGGGCTTTCCGCCGGCGACCATGCGCTGTCCGATGGCCGCGAGGGCCGTGCCGTGCAGCCAGTTGATCTGACCGGCGATCAGGGCGGCCGTCATGCCGTCCTCCGCACCGCCCGTCTCCTCGCGCAGGGTCTGCTCCAGGTCGGCGAGCACCTCCTGGCCGATCGCCCACATCCGTGAACGCAGGGCGGGCGACTCCTGGATGACCGTCATGAACTGTGCGTAGCCGTCCATCAGCCCCACACGGGGCGAGACGGTCTCGACCTCGACGACGCCCTTGGAGCGGTCGAGGAACAGGTCCTCCTTGGCCGGAAAGTAGTTGTACACGTTGACATCCTCCCCCTCTCAGAAGAGGGGGATTCCAACCCGGGTAGGTTGTGGTTCACGGGCACTCGAGCGGCTGGTGGCCGCTGTCACCCCTCCGGCACCGGCTGCACGCCGGGGGCGGGGAATCACCCCCTGTCCTGCCGCGACATTGTGTGCTGCGTTCTCATCGGCGTTGCAGGTGAATCCGCAGGAGACACAGGCGAAGTCGGCTTGGCTCTTGCGCGAGTCCTTCTCGATCCATCCGCAGGCACTGCACCGCAGCGATGTGTACGGGGCTGGCACGTCTTCGCCCCGGCCGGGAACCTTCTCGCCTGTGCGTCGGCGCAGCAAACCGCAGCCCTGGGCGAGGATCGCCCGGTTCAGCCCCGCCTTCTGCCCGACCTGCTTGCCTGGCTGCTCGGCCGTCCCTCTCGCGGAGGCGGTCATGGTCTTGACGTTCAGCTTCTCGAACCGGATCAGACCGTAGGTGCGGGCAAGCATGGTCGAGGTCTTCTCGCACCAGTCCTTGCGCCGGTTCGCCTCACGGGCCTTGAGCCCGGCAACCTTCTCGTACTCGGCCCTCTTGCGTTCGCTGCCCTTGGGAGCGCGGGTCGCGCGCCGCTGGTGCTTGCGAATCCGTGCCCGCTCCCGAGTGGTGAGCTGCGGACAGTTCAGCTTCTGCCCGTCCGACAGAGCGGCGGTGATCTTCACGCCCCGGTCGATGCCCATGACCTCACCGATTCCCGGGGCCTCGATCGGGACAGGGATGACGGCGAACGCAATGTGCCACTGGCTGTTGCGGAAAGTGACTCGGAACGTCTTCGCCTGCGGCAAGCGCAGGAACGGGGGAAGGACCGGGCCCCTGCCCGGCTATCAGGCCGACGCGGTCCGGGACGCGTACGTCGGCAGCTACGCGACGGCGCACATGCTGTACGGCGTCCTGGTCGCCGTCGCCTTCACCGCGCTGGCCGTGACGGTGGGCACAGGTGTCTTCCGCACCGCCGGAGCCTAACTACGCTGGGCCCATGGTCAATCTGACGCGCATCTACACCCGGACCGGCGACCGGGGCACCACCGCCCTCGGTGACATGAGCCGGGTCCCCAAGACCGACCTCCGCATCTCCGCGTACGCCGACTCCAACGAGGCCAACGCGGTGATCGGCACGGCGATCGCCCTGGGCGGCCTGCACGAGGAGGTCGTCAAGGTCCTCGTCCGCGTCCAGAACGACCTGTTCGACGTGGGCGCCGACCTGTCCACGCCGGTGGTGGAGCAGCCCGAGTTCCCGCCCCTGCGGGTCGAGCAGTTCTACGTCGACAAGCTGGAGGCGGACTGCGACCGCTTCCTGGCCGAGGTGGAGAAGCTCCGCTCCTTCATTCTGCCCGGCGGCACGCCCGGCGCGGCCCTGCTGCACCAGGCGTGCACGGTGGTCCGGCGGGCCGAACGCTCGACGTGGGCGGCGCTGGAGGCCCACGGCGAGGCGATGAACCCGCTCACCGCGACCTATCTGAACCGCCTCTCCGACCTGCTCTTCATCCTGGCCCGCGTGGCCAACAAGGAGATCGGCGACGTGCTGTGGGTGCCGGGCGGGGAGCGCTAGCCGCGCTGCCGGCGCGCCGACCGGATCAGGCCCCACACGGTCTGCGCGCCGCCGACGCACATCATCACGATGCCGACCTTCGGCAGGTCGACGACGGGGACGTCCACGTCACCGGCGAACAGCCAGAGGGCGAGGCCGGCCACGAGGGTGGCCCCGCCCTCCCACAGGTTGCGCTCCGGCAGATACCTCACCAGCGCGCCCCCTCCTTCTCCGCCTGCCGCTCGGCCGTGACCTCCGGCGTCCCGGCCGGGTCCTTCTTCGGCCAGATCAGATAGCCGAGCGCCACCAGGCCGTGGATGGCGGCGACCCTGATGGCCACCCACTGGAAGGCCCGCAGGGACGACACGTCCCCGTCACCGACGTACCAGACCGCGCCCTGGAGCAACGCGCAGGCCACGGCCGCGCCCAGCAGCGTGCGCAGCCACAGCCGGGCCTCGTGCCGAGCCCGGGCCCTGCCGTACCGCGGGGGCTTCGGCGGCGGCGGGCCGCCGGCCAGGCGGTGGGCGGCGTGGCCGTCGAGCCAGCGGATCGTGTAGTGCCCGTACGCGACCGTGTAGCCGATGTACAGCGCCGCCAGGCCGTGCTCCCAGCCCGGCTCGGCGCCGTTCCTCAGGTCGATCGCCGTGACGGCGAACAGCACCAGTTCCAGGACGGGCTCGCACAGCAGCAGGAACACACTGGTGCGGCGCCACTTCAGCAGGTAACGGGCGGCCAGCCCGAGCGCCAGCAGCACCCAGAAGCCGACCTCGCAGGCGATGATCAACGCGACGACCATGACGTACTCCCCTCGTTCACCCTTCCAGGCTCCCGTGGGAATCCGCCGCGTTCGTCGTCGCCGGTGACGAACCTCCGGTACATCGAAAGATGCAGCGCCGGACCGTCCCCCGGGATCAGGCGAGCGGGACCGGGGCCGTGTTGGATGGTGGCATGGCCGTACGACTCCCCCGCCCGCACCTCTTCGACGTGTGCGCCGCGTCGGCGGGTCTGCTGGGCGGGCTGCTGCTGTGGGGCATCGGTCTGGGCGTACGGCCCGCCGACGACCCGATCGTGCCGTTCGACGGCCGCTGGCCGCTGCTGGTCCCGCTCACCGTCATGGCCGGCTGCGAGCTGCTGCGCCGCGCCGCGCCGCGCGCCGGGCTGCTGATCGGCACCGCCGCGCTGATCGCGGACACGCTCACGCAGGGCAGCCTGGTCACGCTGATCATGTACACCGACGTGATGTACGCCGCCGTCCTGTACGGTCCGCCCGCCTTCGCCCGCCGCATTCCGTGGATCACCGGGCTGCTCACCGTGGCCGCGACCGTGGTGCCGTTCGCCGTGTGGCGGGTGCCCGAGGTGCTGCTCATCGGGGTCGCCGTCGCCTTCGTGGCGTTCGCGCCCGCCTCGACGGGGCTGATCGTGCGCAGCCACCGCGAGACCGCCGACGCCGCCCTGCTGCGCGCCGAGCAGACCGCGCTGCTCGCGGAGATGGACCGGGTCCAGGCGGTGACGGCCGAACGGTCTCGGATGGCCCGCGAGTTGCACGACATGGTCGCCAACCACCTCTCCGCGATCGCCATCCACTCCACGGCCGCGCTCTCCCTGGACGATCCGGCCACCACCCGGCAGGCGCTCGGTGTGATCCGCGAGAACAGTGTCGAGGGGCTGGCCGAGATGCGACGGCTGATCGGCATCCTGCGGGACGACACCGGGGACCGGGAGCCGGCCGCCGCGCCCACCCTCGACGGCCTGGCCTCGCTGGTCGACGGCGCCCGCGCCAACGGGCTCGACGTCACCCTGGAGACGGTGTCCGGCGAGGGGCTGCCCGCGCCGGTCGAGCTGGCCGCGTACCGGATCGTGCAGGAGTCGCTCACCAACGCGCTCAAGCACGCCTCGCGGGGGACGGTACGGGTCGGGCTCACCCGGCGCGACGACGTCCTGTCCGTCCGGGTGAGCAGCCCGTACGGCGACCGCGACACCCCGCGCGCCCCCGGCTCGGGTGCCGGTCTGGTCGGCATGCGGGAGCGGACCGCGCTGCTGCACGGCACGTTCGAGGCCGGGCCGGTGGCGGACCCCGACTCGGCGGGCGGCAAGATCTGGTCGGTACGCGCCGCCCTGCCCCTGACCGAAGGAGACCCGACATGATCCGCGTCCTCGTCGCCGAGGACCAGTCCGCCGTCCGCGCGGGACTGGTGCTGATCCTGGGCAGCGCACCGGACATCGAGGTGGTCGGGGAGGCCGCGGACGGCGAGCAGGCGGTGGCACTGGCCCGGGAACTGCGGCCCGACCTGGTGCTGATGGACGTACAGATGCCCCGTATGGACGGGGTGTCGGCGACCCGGTTGGTGGTCGCCGAACAACTCGCCGACGTGCTGGTGCTGACCACCTTCGACTTGGACGAGTACGTGTTCGGGGCGCTGCGTGCGGGGGCCGCCGGCTTCCTGCTGAAGAACACGGAGGCGACGGACCTCCTCACGGCCGTGCGCACGGTGGCGGGCGGCGAGGGGATCGTCGCCCCGGCCGTCACCCGGCGTCTGATCACCGAGTTCGCCGCGAAGCCGGTACGGGAGCCGACCGCCGATCCGGCGGTGCTGGGGGGCCTGACCCGGCGCGAGCGGGAGGTCCTGTCCTGTCTCGGCGAGGGGCTGTCCAACGCGGCGATCGCCGCGCGGCTGGACATGGCCGAGGCCACGGTGAAGACGCACGTCAGCCGGCTGCTGGGAAAGCTGGAGCTGCGCAGCCGGGTGCAAGCCGCGGTGCTGGCCCAGGAGTTGGGCGTCTAGCACTCGCACCGGCTGCTGACGGC
>NZ_BAABCQ010000043.1:0-48044 GCF_039539045.1 Streptomyces marokkonensis | reverse complement strand
GATGCGCTGCGTGGCCGCGCAGGGAACGGGGTCGGGGACTTGAAGCGCTCCCCCGGGCGTCCGTTAGCGTAGTGCTTCCGTGGCGCCGAAGGAGATAAGGGTACGTTGAGCAATTCTGCCGACTCCTCCGGGACCGAATCCAGTCCTGTCCACAAGCGCCGTTTCCGGCCGGTTCGGGTACTCACGGCAGCCGTCTTCGCGCTCGCGGGGCTCATTTTCTTCACCAGCTTCAATACCGCCAAGGGCACCAATATCCGCACGGATGCCTCTTTGCTCAAGTTGTCCGACCTCATCCACGAGCGCAGTCGGGAGAACGGTCAGCTGGAGGAGTCCAACGCGGCTCTCCGGGACGACGTCGACGCACTCGCCGAGCGGGACAACGGAAGTACGAAGGCGGAGGCGGACAGGCTCGCCGAGCTGGAGAAGAAGGCGGGTACGCAGGAGCTGAAGGGCGAGTCGATCTCGGTCACGCTCGACGACGCCCCGCCGGACGCCACCGCCAAGCTCCCGGGCTACCCGGAGCCCGAGCCCGACTACCTGGTGATCCACCAGCAGGATCTGCAGGCCGTGGTGAACGCGCTGTGGCAGGGCGGGGCGCAGGGCATCAAGGTCATGGACCAGCGGCTGATCTCCACCAGCGCGGTGCGCTGCGTGGGCAACACGCTGATCCTTCAGGGCCGGGTCTACTCGCCGCCGTACAAGATCCAGGCGGTCGGTGATCCGGAGCGGCTGAAGGACGCGCTGTCGGCGTCGCCGACGATCCAGAACTACATGGTGTACGTCAACGTCTACGGGCTCGGCTGGAAGGTCGAGGACGAGGGGCGGGTGACGCTGCCGGGCTACTCGGGCACGGCGGACCTGCACTATGCCCGGCCTGTGGATTGACGCCGTTGTGGAGGGCCCCTCGCCGTTAGTCTGGTGCCGTACGGCGTGATTCCGGCGCCGTGGTGCGACGGAAGGGACGGCATGTACGGCTGGATCTGGCGGCATCTGCCGGGGAACGCGTGGGTGAAGGCGCTGCTCTCGCTCGTGCTGGCGGTGGCCGTGGTCTACGTCCTGTTCCAGTACGTCTTCCCGTGGGCCGAACCGCTGCTTCCCTTCAACGATGTGACGGTGGACAACCAGTGAGCGCGCGCATCCTCGTCGTCGACAACTACGACAGCTTCGTCTTCAACCTGGTGCAGTACCTGTACCAGCTGGGCGCCGAGTGCGAGGTGCTGCGCAACGACGAGGTGTCGACGGCGCACGCCCAGGACGGCTTCGACGGTGTGCTGCTCTCCCCCGGACCGGGTGCGCCGGAGCAGGCGGGGGTGTGCGTGGAGATGGTGCGGCACTGTGCGGCGACCGGGGTTCCGGTCTTCGGGGTCTGTCTCGGCATGCAGTCGATGCAGGTGGCGTACGGCGGTGTGGTGGACCGGGCGCCGGAGCTGCTGCACGGCAAGACCTCGCCGGTCGAGCACGCGGGGAAGGGCGTCTTCGCGGGTCTGCCCTCGCCCTTCACGGCGACGCGGTACCACTCGCTTGCGGCGGAGCCGACCACGGTGCCGGCCGAGCTGGAGGTGACGGCCCGTACGCCGGACGGGATCGTGATGGGGCTGCGCCACCGGAAGCTGCCGGTCGAGGGTGTGCAGTTCCATCCGGAGTCGGTGCTGACCGAGCACGGGCACCGGATGCTGGCCAACTGGCTGGCGGAGTGCGGCGACCAGGACGCGGTGGCGAGGTCGGCGGGGCTCGCCCCGGTGGTGGGCAGGGCCACGGCGTGACCGCACTGCGCCCCGAGCGCGACTCCGGCGCGGCCGGTGACCGGGGATCCTCGTACGGGCAGCCGTACGGGGATTCCGGTGCGTTCGGGGACGGTTGGTACGAGGACCTCTCTTCCGGGGGCTTTTCTTCTGAGGGTCTCTCTTCCGGGGACTTCTCTTCGGAGGGGGCGTATCGGCCGGTCGTCGAGGACGACGAGACGGTGGCGCTGCGGGTACCCGAGCCGCCGCGGGAGCGAGGGGGGCCCGATTCCTCGGCGGCTCCCGCATCCGATGTACCCGTGGGTGGTGGGCGCGCGGCCCGCAGGAAGGCCGCGAAACGGCGTCACGGGCGCCGTGGGGCCTTTCGGGGGTCGTCGGCGACATCGGAGTCGGGGGAGGAGCCGAAAGCGCCCCTGTCCCGCGTTGAGGCGCGTCGGCAGGCCCGTGCGCGCAAGCCGGGCGCGGCCGTGATCGCGAGCAGGGCGATCGGTGAGGTCTTCATCACGTCGGGTGTGCTGATGCTGCTGTTCGTCACGTACCAGTTGTGGTGGACGAACGTGCGGGCGCAGGCGCAGGCGGACAAGGAGGCGAGCAGTCTCCAGGAGGACTGGGCGAACGGCAAGCGGAGTCCGGGGGTCTTCGAGCCGGGGCAGGGTTTCGCACTGCTGCACATTCCCAAGCTGGACGTGGTGGTGCCGATCGCGGAGGGCATCGACGACGAGAAGGTGCTGGACCGGGGGATGGTCGGGCACTACGCCGAGGGCGCGCTGAAGACGGCGATGCCGGACGCGAAGGCGGGCAACTTCGGGCTGGCGGGGCATCGCAACACGCATGGCGAGCCGTTCCGGTACATCAACAAGCTGAGCGCGGGCGATCCGATCGTCGTGGAGACTCAGGACAAGTACTTCGTGTACAAGATGGCGTCGATCCTGCCGGTGACGTCGCCGAGCAACATCAGCGTCCTCGACCCGGTGCCGAAGCAGTCGGGGTTCAAGGAGTCGGGCCGCTACATCACGCTCACCACCTGCACGCCGGAGTTCACCAGTAAGTACCGGATGATCGTCTGGGGCAAGATGGTCGAGGAACGGCCGCGCAGCAAGGGCAAGCCGGATGCGCTCGTCAGTTAAGGGCGGATGACCAGTGGCAGCGACCACCGACACGGAGCACGAAGAGCAGGCCGTCGCGGACGGCTCGCCGGGTCCCACGGCACGCCGCCGTGGGCGAGGGCCCGGGCGTGTCCTCGCGCAGGCCGTCAGCGTCCTCGGCGAGCTCCTCATCACCGCGGGCCTGGTACTGGGCCTGTTCGTCGTCTACTCCCTCTGGTGGACGAACGTGGTCGCCGACCGCGCGGCGGACAAGCAGGCCGACAAGGTCCGTGACGACTGGGCACAGGACCGGGTCGGCCCGGACGGCCCGGGGGCGCTGGACACGAAGGCGGGCATCGGCTTCCTGCACGTGCCGGCGATGGGGAACGGCGACATCCTGGTGGAGAAGGGCACGTCGATGAAGGTCCTCAACGACGGCGTGGCTGGCTACTACACCGACCCGGTGAAGTCGGCTCTGCCGACGTCGGGCAAGGAGGGCAACTTCTCGCTGGCGGCGCACCGGGACGGGCACGGGGCGAAGTTCCACGACATCGACAAGATCGAGGAAGGGGACCCGATCGTCTTCGAGACGAAGGACAAGTGGTACGTCTACAAGACCTACGCGGTCCTTCCCGAGACGTCGAAGTACAACGTCGACGTCCTCGACGCGGTCCCCAAGGAGTCCGGCAAGAAGAAGGCCGGCCACTACATCACGCTGACGACCTGCACGCCGCTGTACACGAGCCGGTACCGGTACGTGGTGTGGGGGGAGCTGGTGCGTACGGAGAAGGTGGACGGGGAGCGGACTCCGCCGAAGGAACTGCGCTGACCGGCCTTCTTGTGGAGGCCGGTCGCTTAGCATGGGGGAGGCCCGAAGCCGCAACGTCCTTTTGCGGCTTCGGGCCTCTTGTCGAGGTGCTCAGCGGAGTGCTTTGAGACGTACTCCGGCGCTCCAGGCCTCCAGCTCCTCGCGGTTCACGGTGACGACGCCGGTGAGTTTGGCGATCGCCTCCGATTCGTGGTTGAAGTTGCACGTGGCGACGAAGAGGGCGATGTCCGCCTGGGCGATGGCGCGTGACGCGCCGGCGAACTTCTGCATGTCGGCGCTGGGCACGGCCCAGCGACCGGCCCGGTTCTTGCACTGGACGGCGACCGTACGCCCGTCCGCGGTCCGGCCGGTGATGTCGATGCCCCGGTCGGTACGGGCCTGCCGTACGACGACGTCGACGCAGCCGTCCCGGCGCAGCAGGTCGGCTACGTGGTGCTCGAACGCCTTCCAGGTCATGGCCTTGAGTGTGGACCTGACGTTGTCTGCGGGGGCCGTCTCCTTCCAGAGTGGCGAGGCGCCTGTGGTGCCAGCAGAGCTTGCGCTCGACGTTCTCGATGTCCGCGCGGAGTTCGATGAGCTCGTGACGGTGTTCGCCGGATGTGGCGATCAGCGCGTTGAACATCGGCACGACGGTCCTGCCGAGGATGTGGGTGATGCGCTCGTCGATGCGGGCGTCGAGGGCGGAGGGGGCTGTGGTGTGGGGGCTGTCCACAGGCTGTGTGCGGGCCAGGTGCTCCATGTCGAGCAGGTACCTGCGTACCTGGCGGGCGATGTCGCTGTCGCGTAGCAGCATGGCGATGTTGAGTACGGCTCGCCTGGAGTAGGTGGTGAGGCTTCGGCGGGCCTGTGGATAACTGGCCAGCGAGAGTGACATATTGTCACTCTCGAATTTCCGCAGGTCAGCGCCTCGGAGCACGGTCATTCCGTTGGCTGTGAGTTCCTCACGATGGCGCTTGGCCAACTGCCGGACGGCTTCGACGGTGACCTCGAAGTACACGGCCGCCATCGCCGTCGTCACGTGCATGCCGTCCGGTAGCAGGGACAGTGCTTTCACCTTGTCGAGTACGTCCGTGCGTTCGAGCACGCTGTCGCGCAGGGCCGGTGATTCCAGTAGGGCGGTCTCGTTGATCATGTATGGCTACCTCGGGCGGCTTCTGTGGTCACCCTGAGTCAACGAGTCATGACATACGAAGACACGATCGATTCCCGGTGACGCGCACGACAGAGCCCCGGTCCCTCCGCTGAGGGGCCGGGGCTCTGGTCGTTCGGGATCGCGCGGGCGTGTCAGTCGTCGCCGCGCAGGCCGTCGAAGATGCCGCCGCCGTTGTCACCGCCGTTGCCGTTGCCGTTGCCGCCCACGGTCGTGAGGGTGATCGGCGTGGCGGCCGGGTCGTCGACCTCGGTGCCCGCCGGCGGGTCCTGCTTTATGACGATGGCGTTGCCGTCCTTGGGGCCGGGCACCTGGATGTTGGTGAAGCCGGCCTGGGTCAGGACCTGCTGGGCCTGTGCCAGGGGGGTGCCCATCTTGATCTCCGGCACCGCGGTCTTCTGTACGGCCTTGCCGATGACGATCGTCACCTGCGAGCCCGGGTCGACCTGCTGACCGGGCTGGGGTGTGGTGGAGATGACCTTGTCGACCTGGTTCGGGTCACTTGTGGGTTGCTCCGTGCAGGAGGCGACCAGGTTGCTGTTCTCCACCTGGGACGTCGCGTCTTCACAGGACCGGCCCATCACGTCGGGCACCGTGGCCTTCTCCGCGGCCTTGGCGACCTCCAGGGTCACCGTGGAGTCTTTCTCCAGCTCCTCGCCCGGGTCGGGGTTCTGGTTGAGGACCGTGCCCTCGTCCTGGGAGGACTCGGTCTGCTTGGTCTCGACCTTGAAGCCCTTGTCCTCGAGCAGCTGGGTGGCCTCGTCGACGTTCTTGTCGATCACGTTCGGCACGGCGACCTTGGGCGCGCCGGTGGAGACGACCAGGTTGACGGTGGACTCCTTGTCGACCTTGGTGCCCTGCTTGGGGTCCTGGTCGCAGACGCTGCCCTTCTTCTGGTCCTCGCAGGGCTTCTGTTCGACCGTTCCCAGCTCGAGGTCGGAGTTGGTGAGCAGTTGCTTGGCGTCGTCCTGCGTCTGGCCGACCAGGTTGGGCACCTCGACCGTGCCGTTGCCGGGGCCTCCTCCGCCGCCGATGGCGTACTTGCCGATGAGGATGGCGCCGACGAGGACGAGGATGCCGGCCAGGACCAGGAAGATCGTGGAGGTGTGGGACTTGCGGGGCTGCTGGCGGCGCCGGTCGGGGCGGTCGTCGTAGCCGTAGGCGCCGTCGTCCGCGTTCATGGGCGGCAGCATGGCCGTGGCGCCGGCGTCGGAGTGCAGGGCGGTCGTCGGCTGGTCGTCGGGGTAGGCGCCGTGGCCGCCCGCGGCCATGACGCCCAGCGCGGCGGTGGCGCCGACGGGCTGGCCGTCGAGGCAGGCCTCGATGTCGGCGCGCATCTCGTCGGCCGACTGGTAGCGATAGTCGGGGTCCTTGACCAGGGCCTTCAGCACGATCGCGTCCATCTCGGGCGTGATCTCGGGGTCGAAGACGCTGGGCGCCTGCGGTTCCTCGCGGACGTGCTGGTAGGCGACCGCGACCGGGGAGTCGCCGACGAAGGGCGGGCGTACGGTCAGCAGCTCGTAGAGCAGGCAGCCGGTGGAGTAGAGGTCGGAGCGGGCGTCGACCTGCTCGCCCTTGGCCTGCTCCGGGGAGAGGTACTGGGCGGTGCCGATGACCGCGGAGGTCTGGGTCATGGTCATGCCGGAGTCGCCCATGGCGCGGGCGATGCCGAAGTCCATGACCTTGACCTGGCCGTCCCGCGTCAGCATGACGTTGGCCGGTTTGATGTCGCGGTGGACGATGCCGGCGCGGTGCGAGTACTCCAGGGCCTGGAGGATGCCGATGGTCATCTCCAGGGTCCGCTCCGGCAGGAGTCTGCGGCCGGAGTGGAGCAGTTCGCGGAGTGTGGAGCCGTCGACGTACTCCATGACGATGTACGGGATCGACACGTTGTCGATGTAGTCCTCGCCCGTGTCGTAGACCGCCACGATCGCGGGGTGGTTGAGCGAGGCGGCCGACTGGGCCTCCCGGCGGAAGCGGGCCTGGAAGGACGGGTCGCGCGCGAGGTCCGCGCGCAGCGTCTTCACCGCTACCTGGCGTCCGAGCCGGGTGTCATGTGCGTGGTAAACCTCCGCCATGCCACCACGGCCGAGCACCGGGCCCAGCTCGTACCGGCCGCCGAGGCGACGCGGCTCTTCCATAGCTACCTACCAGCCCTCTCCGTCGGTCCCGACCGGCATGCTTGTACGGTCGGAGGCTGCCGTCCGGCCTACGGTACCCGGCTTGCTTTGTGTGACTTGGCCAAGCCGGGCAGCCGATACAGGACCGGTATCGCAACGTGCGCCGATGTGAAGGGGACGTGAGGGGAGTCACGTCCCGTTCATGGCGCGGTCACTTCTTGCTTTCGATGACGGCCTCCATGACGTTCTTGGCGATCGGTGCCGCGAGGCCGCCGCCGGAGATGTCGTCACGGTTGGCGTTCTCGTCCTCGATCACCACGGCCACGGCGACGGGCGAGCTGTCGTCGTCGCCCTTGGCGTACGAGATGAACCAGGCGTAGGGGTTCTCGCTGTTGTCGACGCCGTGCTGGGCGGTGCCGGTCTTGCCGCCCACGGTGACGCCGTCGAGCTGTGCGTTGGTTCCCGTGCCGTCCTCGACGACGGTTTCCATCATGGACTGGAGGATCTGGGCGTTGTCCGCGGAGAGCGGCTTGCTCATCTCCTCGGGGTCCGTCTTCTCGATGGTGTCCAGGCCCGGGTCCTGGAGTTCGTCGACCATGTACGGCTTCATCAGGGTGCCGTTGTTGGCGATGGCCGAGGTGACCATGGCCATCTGCAGGGGGGTGGCGGCGGTGTTGTACTGGCCGATGGCGGAGAGCGCGGTCTGGGACGCGTTCATGTCGTCGGAGAAGACGGAGGCGTTGGAGCGGACGGGGACGAACTGTTCCTCGTCGAAGCCGAACTTCTTGGCGGTCTCGAGCATCTTGTCGTTGCCGAGGTCGGCGCCGATCTTGCCGAAGACGGTGTTGCAGGAGACGCGGAGTGCCTCGCGGAGGGTGGCGTCCTCGCAGGGGAGGTCGCCCTCGTTGGGCAGTTCGGTGGTGGTGCCGGGCATCGTCCAGGGCAGCGGGGAGTCGGTCCTGTCGTCCGCTGAGTCGTACAGGTCGTGCTCCAGGGCGGCCGCGGCGGTGAGCACCTTGAAGGTGGAGCCGGGCGGGTAGACCTCGCGCAGGGCGCGGTTGAGCATCGGGTCGTCGGGGTTGTTCTTCTTCTGGAGTCTGTTCCAGGCCTCACCGTCGGCGTCGCTGCCGCCGGCGATCGAGGTGGGGTCGTACGACGGGTAGGAGGCCATCGAGAGGATCTTGCCGGTGGAGGGTTCGAGCGCGACGACGGCTCCCTTGGCGCCCTGCTTCTTCAGGCCGTCGTAGGCGGCCTTCTGAGCGGCGCTGTTGAGGGTGGTGACGACGTTGCCGCCCTCGCGCTTCTTGCCGGTGATCATGTCGAGGGTGTTGCGGAAGAAGAGCCGGTCGTCGTTGCCGGTGAGGATGCCGTCGTCGATGGCCTCGAGCTGGGTGGCGCCGTAGGCCTGGGAGACGTATCCGGTCACCGGCGCCCACATGGCGCCGTCCTTGTAGGTGCGCTTGTACTTGAAGTCGCCCTTGGTGGTGGCGTGGCCGGTGATGGCCTGGCCGTCGACGATGATGTCGCCGCGCGGGGTGGCGTACCGGTCGATGGCGACGCGGCGGTTGTGCTCGTCCTCCTTGAGCTCGTCCGCCTGGACGTACTGGAGCCAGTTGTCGCGGATGAGCAGGGTGAGGACGAGGAGGCCGCAGAAGATCGCGATGCGGCGCAGTGGTTTGTTCACGGGCGGACCACCTGGGTCATTTCGGCGTCCGGGTTGGCGGGTGCGGCGGGTGCCGGCCTGCGGGCGGTGTCGCTGATGCGCAGGAGGATACCGATCAGTGCCCAGTTGGCGATGACGGAGGAGCCGCCGTAGGCCAGGAAGGGCATGGTCATGCCGGTGAGGGGGATGAGGCCCATGACGCCGCCGGCGACGACGAAGACCTGGAGGGCGAAGGCGCCGGAGAGGCCGATGGCGAGGAGCTTGCCGAACGGGTCGCGGGCGGCGAGGGCGGTGCGCACGCCGCGTTCCACGATCAGCGCGTAGAGCAGGATGATGGCCATGAGGCCGGCGAGGCCGAGTTCCTCGCCGAAGGTGGCGAGGATGAAGTCGGAGTTCGAGGCGAAGCGGATGAGGTCGGAGTGGCCCTGGCCCCAGCCGGTGCCGAGGGTGCCGCCGGAGCCGAAGGCCCACAGGGCCTGCATGGCCTGCTCGGAGTGGCCCACGACCTGCTCGCGGGAGAGCATGTACTCGCGCATCGGGTCGAGCCAGGCGTCGACGCGTTGCTGGATGTGGGGCTCGAAGCTGGCCACGCCGACGGCACCGACGGCGGACATCAGCATGCCGAAGACGATCCAGCTGGTTCGCTCGGTGGCGACGTACAGCATGATCACGAACATGCCGAAGAAGAGCAGCGAGGTGCCGAGGTCGGTCTCGAAGACGAGGATGAGGATCGACATCGCCCAGACGACCAGGATGGGGCCGAGGTCGCGGCCGCGGGGCAGGTAGAGGCCCATGAAGCGGCGGCTGGCCAGGGCGAGCGCGTCGCGTTTCACCATGAGGTAGCCGGCGAAGAAGATCGCGAGGACGATCTTGGCGAATTCGCCGGGCTGGATGGAGAAGGAGCCGACCTGGATCCAGATCCGGGCGCCGAAGACGTTCTTGCCGAGGCCCGGGACCAGCGGGAGCAGCAGCAGGACCAGGGCGCCGACCATGGAGATGTAGGTGTAGCGCTGGAGGACGCGGTGGTCCTTGAGGAAGATCATCACGGCGACGAACAGGGCGATGCCCATCGCGGTGTACATCAGCTGGCGGGGTGCGGCGTTGCCGGCCTGGTCGATGCGCTGGAGGAGTTCGGACTGGTCGAGGCGCCAGATGGCGACGAGTCCGAGTCCGTTGAGCAGGGTGGCCAGGGGCAGCATCAGCGGGTCCGCGTACGGGGCGAACTTGCGGACGACGAGGTGGCCGACACCGGCCAGGAGGCCGAGGCCGAGGCCGTAGCTCAGCAGGCCGGCGGGCACCTCGTCGTTGATGGCCAGTCCCACGTTGGCGTAGGCGAAGACCGGGATGACGACGGCGAACACGAGCAGAGCCAGCTCGGTGTTGCGCCGGCTCGGGGCGCCGATGGCGCCGATCGTGGACGTGTGGTGTGTCGGCGAGTTGGTAGAACTGCTCATCGTTTGACGGTGCCTCTCACGGCTTGCCTACTGCTTACCGCACAGCGAGACGACCTTCTGCTCTTCCTCCGAGAGGGTCGGGCCGGGGCCTGGAGTGGGTGCGGTCGTGGACGGGGGCTCGGACGATTCGGGTGCCTGCGGTGATCCCGAGGTGTTCGGTGACGCGTTCGGGGTCGGTGAGGCCTTGGACGTGAAGGAGGCGGGGGTGGTTCCCGTGGTGCCTCCGGCCTCGCCCTCGCCCGTCTTGGCGTTCTTCTCGGTGTTCGTGGTGCGCTGCTCGGCCTGCTTCTGGCAGGCGGAGGCCTGTACCGCCAGTTCCTCGATCTTCGCCCGCGCGTCGGCCAGGTCGCCTTCGGCGATGGTGGACTCGACGAGTTCCTGCTGGTAGGGCGGCAGGTGCTTGAGTTCGATCTCGGGGTGGTCCTTCTGGACCTTCGACAGGGAGACCCAGGCGAGGTCCTGGCTGATGCCCCGGTACAGGGCGACGTGGTCGTCCTTGGTGCCGACGTAGTACTGGGTCTGGGTCCAGCGCCAGCCGCCGTACGTGCCGCCGCCGATGACGGCGAGGGCGAGGGCGGCGTACAGGGATCTCTTCAGCCACTTGCGGTTCTTGCGGGGTTTGACGAAGTCGTCGGGCCCGTAGTCCTCGAAGTCGCCGGCCGGGACGTAGCCGGTGGTGTCACCGCTGCCGGGCGGGCCGAACTCGCCACCCCCGCCGCGCTGCCCGCCCTGGCGGCCGAGGCCCGCGGCGCGGCCGGCCGGGGTCTGCATGATGCCGTTGTCACCGAACTGGGCCTGGTTCTCGGCGACGGCGCCGACCACGACCGGGGTGTCGGAGAGCTGGCCGGCGAGGGTGTCGCCGGTGTCGAGGTCGAGGACGTCGGCGATGATGACGGTGATGTTGTCGGGGCCGCCGCCGCGCAGGGCGAGCTGGATCAGCTCCTGGACGGTCTCCTGGGGGCCCTGGTAGCTGGCGAGGGTGTCTTCCATCGTCTGGTGGGAGACGACGCCGGAGAGTCCGTCGGAGCAGATGAGGTAGCGGTCGCCGGCCCGTACCTCGCGGATGGACAGGTCGGGTTCGACGTGGTCGCCGCTGCCGAGGGCGCGCATCAGCAGGGAGCGCTGCGGGTGGGTGCCCGCCTCCTCCTCGGTGATGCGGCCCTCGTCGACGAGGCGCTGCACCCAGGTGTGGTCCTGCGTGATCTGGGTGAGGACGCCGTCGCGCAGGAGGTAGGCGCGGGAGTCGCCGACGTGGACGAGGCCGAGGCGCTGGCCGGTCCAGAGCAGGGCGGTGAGGGTGGTGCCCATGCCTTCGAGGGCGGGGTCCTCCTCGACCATCTGGCGGAGCTGGTCGTTGGCGCGCTGTACGGCGGTGCCGAGGGAGGTGAGGAGGTCCGAGCCGGGCACGTCGTCGTCGAGGGGGACGATGGTGGAGATCACCTCGGAGGAGGCGACCTCACCGGCGGCCTGGCCGCCCATGCCGTCGGCGATGGCGAGCAGGCGGGGACCGGCGTAGCCGGAGTCCTCGTTGCCCTCCCGGATCATGCCCTTGTGCGATCCGGCGGCGAAGCGCAGTGACAGACTCATGCGCACCTCGCCCGTCGGCTCCGACTGCAGCCGGTCGTGTCGAGCCACACTGCCCACCCTCCGGTCGGGAGCGCGCCGTGGCCCGGGGTGCCGGCCGCCGCTGCGTGCTCGCTCCGCTCGCGCTCTTTCATTGGTGTAGCACTACTTCCGCAGCTCGATGACGGTCTTGCCGATGCGGATCGGCGATCCCGGCCCGATCGGTGTGGGGGTCGTCAGCCGGGACCGGTCCAGGTAGGTGCCGTTGGTGGAGCCCAGGTCCTCGACGATCCACTGGCCGTTCTGGTCCGGGTAGATCCTGGCATGGCGGCTGGAGGCGTAGTCGTCGTCCAGCACGATGGTCGAGTCGTGTGCCCGGCCGAGCGTGATGGTCTGGCCCTGGAGGGCAACGGTGGTGCCGGTCAGGGTGCCCTCCGTGACGACCAGTTTGGTGGGCGCGCCTCGGCGGCCCCGGCCGCCGCTGGGCTGCTGGCGCTGCGGTGGAGGCGCCTGGCCCTGGCGCGTGGCGGTCTGCTGTGGTCGGGCGGCCTCGCGCCGCGCACCGCGCTGGGTGACCCGCGTACCGAACAGGTCGCTGCGGATGACCTGCACGGCCACGATCACGAACAGCCACAGTACGGCGAGAAAACCCAGCCGCATGACCGTGAGGGTCAGCTCTGACATTGCCCCCGGATCACCCTTCGGCTTGCCTATAGAGAATGGTGGTGCTGCCCACGACGATCCGTGAGCCGTCGCGGAGCGTAGCGCGGGTGGTGTGCTGCCCGTCCACCACGATGCCGTTGGTGGACCCGAGATCCTGGATCGTCGAGGGCGTTCCGGTCCGGATTTCGCAGTGCCGGCGGGAGACGCCGGGGTCGTCGATCCGCACGTCGGCCTCGGTGCTGCGTCCGAGGACGAGTGTCGCGCGGGAGATCTGGTGGCGGGTGCCGTTGATCTCGATCCAGTGGCGGGTGCGTCCGCCGGTCGCGGGTGCGGCCGGGGGTTGCTGGCCGCCCGAGGGTTGCGGGTAGCCGTAGCCGCCGGGGCGGCCGCCGGGTGGTGGTGCGGCCGGCATCGGCGGGGCGCCGGCGGGGGGTGCGGTCGGCGGGTAGCCGTAGCCACCGCCCGCGCCACCGGGTGCGCCGGGTGTACCGGGCCGCCCGGTGGGGGCGGCGGGCGCGGCGGGGCTCGCGGGTGCCGGACCGCCCTGGTGGCTGCTGGAGGAGGCGAGGGTACGGCTGCGCACCCGGTACAGGCCGGTGTCGAGGTCGTCCGCCTTCTCCAGGTGGACCTTGATCGGCCCCATGAAGGTGTAGCGCTGCTGCTTGGCGTAGTCGCGGACCATGCCGGCGAGCTCGTCGCCGAGCTGGCCGGAGTAGGGGCTGAGGCGCTCGAAGTCGGGCGTGCTCAGTTCCACGATGAAGTCATTGGGTACGACGGTGCGGTCGCGGTTCCAGATGGTCGCGTTGTTGTCGCATTCGCGCTGGAGCGCTCCCGCGATCTCCACGGGCTGCACCTCGGACTTGAACACCTTCGCGAAGGTGCCGTTGACCAGACCTTCGAGGCGCTGCTCGAACTTCTTCAGGACTCCCATGGGGCACCTCCTCCGTCGCTGCCGTCCTGTCCGCTGCCTTGCGTACTGCCGCCTTGCGTACTGCCGTCCTGCGTGCCGCTGCTCTGCCTGCCGCCGCCCTGCGTACTGCTTACGAGCGAACCGCTCACCTGTGCACTGCTTACCTGGTACTGCTTACTGATCGTATCCACGCGCCGGTCGATCGGCTGGTTCCCCCTGTCGGCCCGGTCGACAGGTGTCGACGCCTCTCGGAGTTCCCGCCGGAGCTCCCCTTCGAACCGTCGGGGTCCTTCGGGATGAGCTCCCGCAGGTACTCATGCCCAGGATCGTAGAGCCGACTGCGGACCAGTGTCCCGCACCTGACTGCGGACCCCTACCGGCTCCTGGTGAGACGGCCCCGACCGGTACGAGGTTGATACGTGAACGGACACCGGGCGGGCCGAGTGCCCGAAGGCGGTCGGATGCCTGGTCCGCCCGCCGACAAGGGATGTGAATCCACCCGTTCCAGCGTGCTAATGTTCTCGTGTCGGAAGGCGCCGCACCGCAAGGACGGAGCCCGAGGACACACCCAATGCGCGGGTGGCGGAATAGGCAGACGCGCTGGATTCAGGTTCCAGTGCCCGAAAGGGCGTGGGGGTTCAACTCCCCCCTCGCGCACCAGCGAGCATCGACGAAGGTGCTCCGGTTGTATCGACGAAGCGGGCTCATCGTGAAGACGATGGGCCCGCTTCGCTGTGTGCGAGCAGGTCGACGGCAGTGTGATGATGCTTACACGCTTGGCTTGCGGAGTGTGCTCCGCCCCATTCTCCTGGCTCGGTCTTCTCCGGCTCGGTGTCGTATCCCTTGGGGATGAAGTGGGCAGGCGGTGCGGCACAGGACGGTCCGGGAGTGGAGGGCCGTACGCGACGGCGGCGGCCCCGTCGCTCCCTGCTGGTGCCGCACCACGGTGTGTCCCCGGTCGTCCGGAGCGTTCCCGTGGATCCGGTACGGCCCTGCGGATCCGGTACGGCCCTGCGGATCGCCTCGTGACCGGGCGGCTCCCCATGTCCGACCGTCGCCGGCTGCCGGACGGGGTGTTCTTTCTCGAGGGAGCCGAGGGAGCCGAGAGAACCGGGGGAACCGAGGGGGCAGGAGAGGCGCACTGTTCAGGTACGCCAGCGAGATCACGCCGACCCGCGCGGTCGGCCCGGTGCGGCCGGGGGCTGCGCGACAGCAGAGCCGTCCTGCGCTGACGGCCGCCGCGACGGCGGGCGCCGCGCTCGCCGAACCTCTGGCGTTGCCGGCATGCCGGCATGCCGTCAGCTCGACTCTGCCGGTGGCGAGGTGTCGACCGCGAGGGAGACGGCAAGGGCGCCGAGCACCGTGCCCATCACGTAGCGCTGCGCCTTGAGCCAGGAGGGGCGGCGGGAGAGGAAGACGGCGATCGTGCCGGCGGCGACGACGATGGTGAGGTTGACCGCGACGCTGACCACGATCTGGATCGAGCCGAGGGCGAGGCCCTGGAGAAGGACGTGCCCCTTGTCCAGGTCGATGAACTGGGGGATGAGCGAGATGTACATGATGGCGATCTTCGGGTTGAGCAGGTTCGTCATCAGGCCCATGGTGAAGAGCTTGCGCGGCGAGTCGTGAGGCACGTCCTGAGGGGCGAAGACGGAGACGCCGCCTGGCCTCAGGGCGTTCCAGGCGAGGTGGGCGAGGTAGGCGGCACCGGCCAGTTTCACCGCGAAGTACAGCTCCGGTACGGCGATGAAGACGACCGAGAGGCCCAGGTTCGCGGCGAGCAGATACACCATGAAGCCCACCGCCACACCGCAGAGGGAGATCATCCCGGCGTGCCTGCCCTGGGTGATGCTGCGGGAGACGAGGTAGATCATGTTCGGGCCGGGGGTGAGCACCATGCCGAGTGCCACCACCGTCACGCCGAGGACCCCGCTCATTTCAACCATGAAAATCCCTCATCCGCTGTTCACTGCTCTCGTGCACGGCGGACCAGGGCCTCGGCGGCCCGCCCCAGCTCGTCCGCCACCTGCTGCGGTTCCTCGTCCCGATAGCGCCGAGCGGCATCCGTGTGCATCCCGGTGGACAGCATCGGTGCAATCGCGGATCGCCCGAGGATCGCATTGAGTCGGGTATGGAACAGCAGGCACATGTCCCGCACGTGACAGTCGGATTCCAGCGGTGACCAGGGGAGCGTGCCGGTACGGCGGTTGCTCAGTCCCGGTGTCCGCAGCAGCCGCTGCCACCTGCCCGCGTACTCCTGCAGCGTGTCGGTGACCGCGCCCTGCCTGACCAGGTCGAACGTGAAACCGCACCTTCGACAGTCGGGCGAGGGCAGGGGAGTCCGTCCGAGTGGCGACCCGGATCGCGTGGTCGTGTCCACCGTGTTCAGGCTCCTTTCCGGGCTCGGCGCAAGGCCCGGAGTTTATGGCGTGCAATATCTCGATGCAATATTCCGATTGCTCTCGGTGCAATGGTGTGATTGGGTGGATCGTCCGACGAGGGGAGAGAGCGCCGTGAAGGACTACCAGAGCGTCGCCGACGCCGTGGCCGAGGACATCAGAGTCGGCACCCTCCGGCCCGGCGGCCGGCTCCCCCCGCAGCGCGAGTTCGCGCGGCAGCACGGCATCGCCAACTCCACGGCCACACGCGTGTACCAGGAGCTGGCCCGCCGAGGTCTGACGGTCGGCGAGGTCGGCCGGGGCACCTTCGTCCGGGCGGTGCCGGTGGCGTCCGGGGCGTCTGTCCCCGCGCTCACCGAACCGGCCGGCAGCCGGATCGATCTGGGGCTCAACTACCCGGTCGTACCGGAGCAGAGCGCACTCCTCGCCGAAGGGCTCGGCGGGCTGCTGCGGCCCGACGCGCTCGGCCACGCCCTGAGCCCGGTCGGCGCGTCCGGCCTTCCCGCCGTCCAGGAGTCCGCCGCCGACATGCTCGTCCGCGGCGGCTGGCGCCCCGACCCCACACGGATCCTGTTCGCGGGCAACGGGCGGCAGGCCGTCTCGGCCGTCATCACCACGCTGGTGCCGCCCGGCGCGCGACTCGGCGTCGAAGAGCTGACGTATCCCTTGGTCAAGGCCGTCGCCGGGCGGCTCGGCATCACCCTCGTCCCCCTGGCCATGGACGACGCCGGTCTGATCCCGGCAGCCGTCGAGGAAGCGCACGCCGCCGCGCCGCTGCGCGCCGTCTACGTACAGCCCAGGCTGCACAACCCGCTCTCGCTCACCATGCCCGCCCAGCGCGTCGAGCGGCTGGCCGAGGTGCTGCTGCGGCTCGGGATCCCCGCGGTCGAGGACGCCGTCTGGGCCTTCCTGCGTGACGAACTTCCCCCACTCGCCGCCTACATGCCCGAGCGGACCGTGCTCATCGACAGCCTGAGCAAGCGCATCGCGCCTGGCCTGACGCTCGGCTTCGCGGTGGCGCCGGCCGCACTCGCCGGGGAGATCGAGGCCACCCTGCGCTCGGGCGGCTGGGCTCCCATGCGGTTCGCCCTGGAGGCCGCGCACCGCTGGCAGCAGGACGGCACCGTGAAGAAGCTGGTCGAGGCCAAGCAGCGAGAAGCGGCCGTACGACAGGAGACGGCTGCCCGGTACCTCGCCGGTTTCGCCGTGCGGAGCGATCCGCGCTCCTACCACTGCTGGTGGCAGCTGCCCCGGCCGTGGCGCGCCGACACCTTCGTCGCAGCCGCTGCGCGGCACGGCATCGGGGTCGTGCCCGCAGCAGCGTTCACCATCGGCGGCAACCACGCGCCGAACGCCATCCGGCTGGGCCTCGCCTCGCCCCAGCCGGACGTCCTCTCCCAGGCGCTCGGCACGCTCGTCGAACTCGCCCGGTCGGCACCGGAGGACCTCGTCACCGACTGACGCCCGTGGCAACGGGATCACCGACCGCACCGCAGGTGTCGTACGCCTCCCGGTACCGCCGCGCCGCTCGAGCTCCGCGAAAGCGGCCTCCTCCTCCACCGTCCCGCCAAGGACACCGCCGAGAGCGCGGGCGGCGAACTCGGCGCCGTGACGGGCCAGGAACATCCCGTCGGACAGCAGCGGCTCCACGGCGACCGAGCACGTGGCGTCGCCGACTAGCACCGTCCCCGGACGCCACAGCCGCTCACCGGCGAGTTTCCGGTGTCCGTCGGCCGGAAGCCCCCCAGGTCCCGGACCCGGGGGGCTTTCGCTTGCCCGGACACGGTGTCGGGCGCGGTGTCGGGCACGGTGTCACCGTGTGCGGTGTGCGGTGTGCGGTGTGCGGTGAGAAGGTCTCAGGTTCCGGCGCGCCACAGGGCGGGCACGTTGGGCGGCTCCCAGCCCGTCATCGAGGTGTGCGCCTGGAGGCAGCGGTAGGCGCCGCCGCCGTATGTCACCCGGTCGCCGGCGGCGTAGGAGCGGCCCGCCGTCCAGGTGCCGCCCGGCGGATCGGTGGGCGGATCGGTGGGCGGGTCCGTGGGGCCCTCGTCGCCGTCCACGTTCAGTACGAAGTCGAAGCTCCCCTCCCTGCCGCCGCCGGCGTCGCGGACGTTCATCAGTAACGCCGGGTCGAAGAGGGCGTCCGTGCTGTTGCGGGGTTCGCCGGGGAAGTAGAGCTGGGTGGTCAGTACGGGTTCGCCGGGCGCCTGCGCCTTGACGTGGATGTGCCGGGTACGGCCCGGGTAGAGGCCGGGGACGATCGTGCGCAGGGTGAACGCGCCGGTGGCGTCGGTGAACTGATGACCGCGGAAGGCGTATCCGGCCATGTCGTAGGCGCCGGCGTTGTCGGCCTGCCAGAAGTCGAGGAGTACGCCGGACAGCGGGACGCAGTTCCGGCCGAAGACGTAGCCGGTGACGGTCAGCCGGGTACCGGCGGTGCCGGGTGTGACCAGGTTGGTGCGCAGCGGGGAGTTCGGCTTGAAGTAGGGGCCCTCCATCTGGTCGGGCGTCGGGTCGTCGCCGTCGTCGCAGAAGGGGGTCGGCGGAAGGGTCCGTCCGGCGGAGGAACGGGCGGTGTCCCGGGCGAGCGCGATGGAGCCGGTGGCGAGCAGCGGGACGGCGGCACCGGCGGCGACGGCCGCTCTGAGCAGGGTCTTGCGGCTGATGCCGTGGCCGGGTTCGTCGGGGGTGGTGGGGGTGTCGGAGGTGTCGGAGGTCATGGGGGTCCTCGGTCTCTTCGGTCTCTTCGGTGGGTGGTCCCTGGGGAGGTGGACGGGACGTGCGGCATCCGGGACGGCGGGGACAGGGAACGCGCCCGCCGGTGCGGGGCAGGCTGCTGTCGTTGCTCCGGCGGGCGCGTTCCGTGGTGATCGCTGGAACCGTAGGCCCGCCGGTGGGGGCCCCGGAACCTCCTGTTTCGACCCCTGCCCGGCGTTATGCGGGCGGGGGCCGGACGGGGCCGGACGGGCCCGTGTACGGGCGGTTCGCCCGGAGGTACGGTCGTGGCGCGCCGACGCCGGAGACGGACGGGTGTGGCACGTACGGACAGGTGTGGCACGTACGGACGGGTGGGGCGCGAATACGGGCACGGCTCACGGACGGGCACGGCACAGGTACGGGCACGGCATAGGTACGAGTACGGGAACAGGGAGGGCGGCCGGTATGGGCGAGGCGATGACGGGGGCGCGTGGGGGCACGGGCGCGGGTGCGGACGCGGAGGGCACGGTGGCCGGTGCGCGGGTGCCGGCCGTGCCGGGGTTCGCGCGGTGGCCCGTCGGCGGCTCGCCGAAGGCGGAGGGCAAGGCGCTGCGCACGCGTGTTCCGAGGTCCGCGCACGCCGCCCTCGACCCGGACCCCTCCCGGCCGGACGCGGCGAGCGCGGTGGAGGAGTCCAACCGCGGCCGGATATCCGAGCTCACGCCGATACGGGCCGGGCGGATGGCGGCCACGCCGTTCGCCTTCCTGCGCGGATCGGCGGGCCTGATGGCGTACGACCTGGCGCGTACGCCGACTACGGGGATCGGCGCCCAGATCTGCGGCGACGCGCACGCCGCGAACTTCGGCCTCTACGGCGACGCCCGCGGCGGCCTGGTCATCGACCTCAACGACTTCGACGAGACGGTCCACGGCCCCTGGGAGTGGGACCTCAAGCGGCTCACCGCCTCGCTCGTCCTCGCGGGCCGGGAGGCCGGCGCGGACGAGGAAACCTGCCGCGAGGCGGCCCACGACGCGGCGGGCGCCTACCGGCGCACCATGCGGCTGCTGGCCAGGCTCCCCGCGCTGGACGCCTGGAACGCCATCGCGGACGAGGAACTCGTCTCCCACACCGACGCGCACGACCTGCTCGGCACGCTGGAGCGGGTCTCCGAGAAGGCGCGGGCCAACACCAGCGGGCGTTTCGCCGCCAGGTCGACCGAGCGCACCGAGGACGGCGGACGGCGCTTCGTCGACGCTCCGCCGGTGCTGCGGCGCGTACCGGCCGGGGACGCGGCGGCGGTCGCGAACGCCCTGGAGCCGTACCTGGCCACGCTCTCCGAGGACCGGCTGCCGCTGCTGGCCCGGTACGCGGTGCACGACGTCGCCTTCCGGGTCGTGGGCACCGGCAGCGTGGGCACGCGGTCGTACGTCGTGCTGCTCCTGGACCACCGCGGCGAGCCGCTCGTGCTCCAGGTGAAGGAGGCCCGCCCCTCCGCGCTCCTGCCGCACCTGGCGACCGCCGGCTTCGACGCCCCCGACGTCGCGCACGAGGGCCGCCGGGTGGTCATGGGGCAGAAGCGGATTCAGGTGGTCAGCGACATCCTGCTGGGCTGGACCTCGGTCGACGGGCGGCCGTTCCAGGTGCGGCAGTTCCGCAACCGCAAGGGCAGTGTCGACCCCACGGCCCTGGCCGCCGACCAGATGGACGACTACGGCCGCATGACCGGCGCCCTGCTGGCCCGCGCCCACGCGCACAGCGCCGACCCGCGCATCGTCGCCGGCTACTGCGGCAAGAACGACGAGCTGGACGACGCGATGGCCGCCTTCGCCGTGGCCTACGCCGACCGCACGGAGGCCGACCACGCGGGACTGCTGGCCGCGGTGCGGGCGGGACGGGTCGCGGCGGAGCTGGGCGTATGACGGCTCCGGTGTGACCGCTGCGGGGATCCGGTGGGGCGGGCGGCATCGTGGCCTAGGCTGGACGGGTGACGACGCCGGAAGCTGAGCCCGAGCAGGGGGGTGCGCCGCGTCCCGAGGAACGGCTGGAACAGGCCGTACGGGCCGCCGAGCAGGCACTCATCGAGTACGAGATCGCGCTGGAGACCTTCCGCGTGGAGGTCGAGAACTTCTCCCGCCTGCACGAACAGCGGCTCGGCCCGGTGTACGCGCGGCTCGAGGAGCTGGAGGCGCAGATCCTGGAGGCCAGGGCGGCCCGCACCGGCGACGCCGGGGACCGGAGCCGGGCCGACGAGGCGCGGGCCCGGCTGATGCCGATCCCCGGGGTCGAGGAACTGCTGCACGGCTGGATGGACGGGGACGGGCTGTTCCCGGAGGCCACGGCGATGCTCACGGACCAGGCGGTACGTCCCCCGCAGCGGGTGCGGCCCGGCGAGGAGGCCCGCAAGCTCTACCGCGAGCTGGTCCGCAAGGCGCATCCCGACCTGGCGCAGGAGGACGCGGAGCGGGCCCGGCGCGAGGAGTTCATCACCCGGGTCAACGCCGCCTACGCCCGTGGCGACGCGGGTCTCCTGCGGGAGCTGGCCGAGGAGTGGGCCGCAGGCCCGGCGACCCGGCGGCGCCCGAGCCGTGGTGAGGAGCTGTACGTCCGCCTCGAGTGGCTCGACCGGCGCAAGGAGATGCTCACGCTGCTCGCCAAGGAGCTGGAGGAGAGCGCGATCGGCGCCATGCTCCGGCTGGCCCCGGACGACCCCGACCGCCTGCTGGAGGAGATCGCCGAGCAGTTGGCGGCCCAGGTGGGCGAGCGGGAGACCGAGCTGGCGGGGCTGCTGGCGCGGTAGCCCCCGCCGGCGGTGCGCTCGTCGTCCCGGTGGCCCGCGGCTGTCTCCGTCCGCTTCAGAGCCAGCCGCGTTCCTGGGCGAGCAGGGCGGCCTGGAAGCGGTTGGTGGCCCGCAGACGGGCCATGAGGGAAGCCACGTGCTTGCGATAGGTCCGCACCGAGATGCCCAGGTCCCGGGCGCCGCTCTCGTCCTTGTCGGCGGTGTAGAGCGACCTGAGGATCCTGCGCTCGATCTCCGTGGGCGGCTCGTCGTCCGGAGTGGGCAGTTCCTGTGCCATGGCCCACATACGGTCGAACAGGGCGACCAGGGTGGCCACGAGGCCGGGTTCCCGGATCAGCAGGGCGCCCTTTGCGGTGTGCGCCCGGTCGAGGGGTGTCAGCGCCGCGGACCTGTCACAGATGATCATGCGTTCCAGGGGCTGGTGCGAGATCCGTATCTCCGCTCCCTTGCCCGCCAGTTCGTGCAGGTACGTCAGGGTGGCCCGGTCGTCCAGGGCCGGGGCGGCCATCAGGGTGCGCATGCGCACGCCGCGGCGCAGGACGCGCAGGTCGACAGGGCGTGAGAAGTCGGCCGACTCGCGGCTGATGATGCCCGTGGGGTTGGTGGTGAGGCTCTCGGAGCGGGCGAAGAACGTCAGCTCGTCGATGACGGCGCGTACGGCGTCCATGCCCTCGATCTGCTGGATGACGTGGGCTTCCCCCGGCGGGCGCCGTGCCGGGGCGGTCCTGCGTTCCTGCTGGAGCGACTCGACCACGCCGCTCGTGCGGACGGCGTCATCCAGCTCCTCCCGCAGGGCGTCGAGCCGGTTGTCGATGAGGTGCTCGACCGCCCGGGCAGGGGCGACCGGGCGCAGGACGCCGGTGCGGTTGCGGGTGGCCAGGCCCAGTTCGACCAGGCGGTCGGCGGTCCTGGCGGCGGTCCCGTCGGTGGTGCCGGTCCGGTCGGTGGTGCCGGCGACCTGGTCATGGTCGTCGCCCACGCTCTGGCGCAGCAGCCGGCGGTAGAGGGCCTCCTCGTCCCCGGTGATTCCGAGGAGCTCCAGACGTGGTTGCGACACGGTCCCCCCTCATGGGCGCACGACCACCTGCGCCGATCTTCGCGGATCATCCTCCCGGGCGTGCATCGGGTGCCACCTGCGGCGCTGTCCGCGCGGCCGGTGTGCAGGAAACGGCACCGTGGCGGCGCAGCAAGCTGCACGTCGACCCTCTCGTTCGAGGGTGGCCCGGACGGCAGAGTTGTTCCCCCCAGGACGTCCACCCGCCCTCCGGCCGAAGCCGCCCCCACCAAGGAGAGAATATTTTGAGCGACGACAACCGCACCGACAGCACCGTCCTGACCGCCGCCCTCGTCGCCGTCCTCTGCGGTGCGGAAGCCGTCGTGATCACCGGTGACATGGGCGACGGCGCCCGCTACGGCCTGGGCGCCGTCATCCTGGTCGTCCTCCTGGCGAGCGTCTTCCGGCTGAGCCGGGCCCGCCGTTCCCGCTGACCTCCCGAGCACGCCGCCCGCGTCAGCGGCCCGGCCGCCCGACCCGCCGCGTCGGGTAGCGTCGGGGGCATGAGTTTCGGAGCTGGTGTTCCCACGGTCGAGGTCACGGACCTCAAGGACGGCGACTTCCTGCTGGACGTCCGCGAGGACGACGAGTGGCAGGCGGGGCATGCCGCCGGGGCGTTGCACATTCCCATCAGCGACTTCGTGGCCCGGTACGGTGAGCTGACCGGGGCCGCGCCCCAGGACGGCCGGGTCCACGTGATCTGCCGTTCCGGCGGGCGCTCGGCCCAGGTCACCATGTACCTGGTTCAGCAGGGCATCGACGCTGTGAACGTCGACGGCGGGATGCAGGTGTGGGCGGCGGCCGGCCGTCCTGTGGTGGACGGGAAGGGCGAGCCGGGGCACGTCCTCTAGGGCCGACCGGGTCGTCCGGGTCGTCCGGGTCGTCCGGGCCGTCCGGGCGGACTGGGCTGTCCGGGCCGTCCGGGCCGTCTCCCGGTCGGATGTGGTGACGGCCACGGTGCTGTCGATCCGCCGGGGGCTGTGCGGGCGGACGGTCCTGAGTACCGTTCCGGTTCGAACGCTGCCGGGCAACCGCACGAAAGACGCGCAGGCGCGTCGTGGCGGGGCGGGCGGAACGACGGTCGGGACCGGAACGGGGCGCAATGGACGCGTACGACGCAGGCTCGAACGCCCGGCAGGGGCGGGGCGAGCAGGAGGGCCGGAGCGGAGCGAAACGGCCGGACGAGCCGGGTGAACCGAAGCTGCCGGAGCGCCCAGCAGGGACGGACGGCGGTAGTCCGGCAGAGACCAGCGTGCCCGCTGGGGCTGGGGCTGGGGCTGGGGCTGGGGCTGGTGCCGGGGCCGGGGCCAAGACGTGGACCGGGGTCGCGGCCGGTATCGGAGCCGGCCCTCCTCCGACGTCCGCGGGGCCGGGCCCGGCGGCCGCGGAGCCCCGTACCGGTGTCGCCGCGCTCTCCGCGTGCTACCAGGCCGGTGCCGTGGTCGCCCTCGCGGTCGTCGCCGTCGCCGTCTGCGCCCACATAGGCCTGGTGTTCCTGCACGTCGCCCCGTCGAACACCCTCACCAAGCAGCACGGCGCCGCGGTCGACGAGTGGATCTACCCGGAGTTCGAACAGAACTGGAAGCTCTTCGCGCCCAACCCGCTCCAGCAGAACATCTCCGTCCAGGTCCGCGCCGAGGTGACCACGGCGGACGGCGCGATACGGACGACCGGCTGGTACGACCTGTCCGCCGAGGACGGCCGGAGCATCGAGGGTAATCCGCTGCCGAGCCACACCCAGCAGAACGAACTCCGCCGGGCCTGGGACTTCTTCGTCGCCACCCACGACTCCGACGAGCGCCCCGTGGGCCTGCGGGGCACACTGTCCGAGACCTATCTGCGGCGCATAGCGGTCCTGCGTCTCGACCGCAACGAGGCCGCCGGGCCGGGCGGTGTCGTCGAGCGCGTCCAGTACCGTTCCCGGACCACCAGCGTGGAGCCGCCCCCATGGAGCGGTGAGAAGGTCTCCGACCGGCCGGTCTACCGGGAGCTGCCCTGGTGGCCGGTGGCGGGCGACGCGGACGGCGGCGACGCGGACGGCGGCGACGCGGAGGACGGCACCGTGAAGGAAGGGGACTCCGCGTGAACGGCATCGCCCTCTCGGTCTCCCGCGGCATCGCCCGCGTCACCGGCGCCGCGCTCGGCCCGTACCAGACCGCGGTGATCCGCATCGGCTTCAGCGCCACCTGGCTGCTCTTCCTGCTGCGCGAACTGCCCCACCGCCACGAGCTGTACGGTCCCGACGGGCCCTGGAGCCACGGCCTCGCCGAGCAGCTGATCACGGACAACGGCGCCTTCACCGTGCTGATGTGGTCGGACGGGCGGATCTGGTTCGAGATCGTCTACGCGCTGGCAGCCCTCAGCGGTGTGCTGCTCCTGCTGGGCTGGCGCACCCGGACCATGTCCGTGCTCTTCATGGTCGGTGTGCTTTCGCTGCAGAACCGCAGCGTCTTCATGGGAGACGGCGGTGACAACGTCCTGCACCTGATGAGCATCTACCTGGTGCTCACGCGCTGCGGCCAGGTGTGGTCGCTGGACGCGCGCCGGGCGCGGCGCGCGGGTGAGGCCCGCGCGCGGGGGGAACGTGTCGTGGACCGGGCCGGTCCGGTCCTGTGGTGGGTGTTCGGGTTCCTGCTGCTCACCATGACGTTGGCGGGCGGGCTGGACGGTGACTGGTTCGTTCCGGCGCTGCTGTGGGCGGTGTGGGCCGCGCAGGGCCTGTGGTGGGCCGTGGGGCGCGGGGCCAGGAGCGGCGATCCGCGGATCCTGCTCGACGTGGTCGCCAACATCGTGCACAACGGCGCGCTGCTCGTGATCATGGCCGAGGCCTGCCTGATCTACGCGACCGCGGGCTGGTACAAGATCCAGGGTTCGCGCTGGCAGGACGGTACCGCGGTCTACTACCCGCTCAACCTGGACTACTTCTCGCCCTGGCCCGCCCTCTCCGACGCGTTGGCCGCCAACGGCACGATGGTCATGCTCGTCACCTACGGCACGGTGGCCGTGCAGGTCGCGTTCCCTTTCACCCTGTTCAACCGGCGGGTCAAGAACGTACTGCTGGCGGCCATGATGACCGAGCACGCGGTGATCGCCGTGGTGCTCGGGCTGCCGTTCTTCTCGCTGGCGATGATCGCGGCGGACGCGGTCTTCCTGCCGACCTCGTTCCTGCGCCGCATGGGCGACGGGACGGCACGCGCGCGAGTCCGGCTGCGGGGCCGGCCGCCGGCCGGACGCGGGGGCGGTCGTGAGGCGGTGGTTCCCGGTCCCCGTGCCGCCCACGAGGCGGGAGAAGGCGAGGAAAGCGGGGCCGGTGCGGAGCGCCCGGTGGACAAGAGGGGTCCCGAGCACACGCACGTAGGCTTCGGGACATGACCGATTCCGTCCCAGGACCCGTCCCGGGGTCCGTCCCCGGGCCCGGCCCCGACCTCGATCCACTGGCCGCCTGGCGACGGCACGTCGGCCCCTGTGTACTGCTCGACGGCTTCCACGCCCTCAAACACGCGCTGCGTTTCGGCGCCGAGGTCCCGGTGGCCGTGACCGGTGACCGCGCGGGCGCCCTGGCCCTCGCCGACGAGCTGGCGCCCGACGTGCGGGACGCGCTGGACGGTCTGCTGGCCGAGGTGGACCACGAGACGTACGCGTCCCTCGTGCCGCGCCCGCACCCCACCGCCGTGGTCGCCCTGGCCGTACGCCCCCCTCGTACGGCCAACCTGCGGGCCCTGGCGCACCTGCCCCGCCGTACGCCCGTGGTGGTCCTCGACCAGCCGCGCAACCTCGGCAACGCGGGGGCGGTGATCCGGCTCGCCGCCGGTTTCGGGGCGGCCGGCGTGGTCACCACGGGCACGCTCGACCCGTGGCACCCGACGGTGGTGCGCGGCGGGGCGGGGCTGCACTTCGCGACCGCCGTGGAGCGGCTGGACGTGGGGCAACTGCCACCGGGGCCGGTGTTCGCGCTGGACCCGGAGGGCGAGGACATCCGCGGACTGAAGCTGCCGGACGACGCGCTGCTCGCCTTCGGCTCGGAGCGCAGCGGGCTGTCGCGGGAGCTGCGCGCGCGTGCCGACCACCTGGTGGCGCTGCCGATGCGCCCCCAGGTCTCCAGCTACAACCTCGCGACCAGTGTGGCCATGACGCTGTACCACTGGAGCGTCACCGGGGGCGCGAACCAGGGTTCCTAGGCCTGTCGGCGGACCTCCACCACCCGGAAGCGGTTGGCCACGAACGCGCCGTCGCACAGGGCGGCGTTGGCCGCCGGGTTGCCGCCCGAGCCGTGGAAGTCGGAGAAGGCGGCCGTCTGGTTGACGTACACCCCGCCGGTGAGGTTGAGGGACAGCTGGGCCGCCTCCTCCAAGCAGGCCTCCCGCACGGCCTCCTCGACCTCCGTGTCGGTCGTGTAGGCGCCGACGGTCATCGCGCCCTTATCGCGGACGCTGTGGCGCAGCAGGTCCACGGCGTGGGTGGCGGAGTCGACGGCGACGGCGAAGGAGACGGGGCCGAAGCACTCGCTGGTGTAGGCGGCCTCGTCGTCGGGCTTGGCGCCGTCCAGCTTGACGATCACCGGGGTGCGCACGACGGCGTCGGGGAAGTCCGGGTGGGTCAGCTCGCGGGAGGCAAGGGCCACCTCCCCGAGGCCGGCCGCGGCCTCCAGGCGGGTCTTGACGTCCGGGTTGACGATCGCGCCGAGCAGGGCGTTCGCGCGGGCGTCGTCGCCGAGGAGGCCGTCGACGGCCCGCGCCAGGTCGGCGGTCACCTCGTCGTAGGACTTGGTGCCCTGGTCGGTGCGGATGCCGTCGCGGGGGATCAGCAGGTTCTGCGGGGTGGTGCACATCTGGCCGCTGTAGAGGGACAGGGAGAAGGCCAGGTTGGCGAGCATGCCCTTGTAGTCGTCGGTGGAGTCGACGATCACCGTGTTGACGCCGGCCTTCTCGGTGAAGACCTGGGCCTGGCGGGCGTTGGCCTCCAGCCAGTCGCCGAAGGCGGTGGAGCCGGTGTAGTCGATGATCCGGATCTCGGGGCGGGTCGCCAGGGTCTTGGCGATGCCCTCGCCGGGGCGCTCGGCGGCCAGCGCGACCAGGTTCGGATCGAAGCCGGCCTCGGTGAGGACGTCGCGGGCCGTCCGCACGGTCAGCGCGAGCGGCAGCACCGCGCGCGGGTGGGGCTTGACCAGGACCGCGTTGCCGGTGGCGAGGGAGGCGAAGAGGCCCGGGTAGCCGTTCCAGGTCGGGAAGGTGTTGCAGCCGATGACCAGGCCGATGCCGCGCGGAACCGGGGTGAAGTGCTTGGTCAGCGCGAGCGGGTCGCGCTTGCCCTGCGGCTTGGTCCACTCCGCGGTGTCGGGGGTGCGGGCCTGCTCCGCGTACGCGTAGGCCACGGCCTCCATGCCGCGGTCCTGTGCGTGCGGGCCTCCGGCCTGGAAGGCCATCATGAAGGCCTGTCCGGAGGTGTGCATGACCGCCTGGGCGAACTCCATCGTCCGGTCGGCGATCCGCCCCAGGATCTCCAGGCAGACCATCGCGCGCAGCTCCGCCCCCGCGTCCCGCCACGCCTTCTGCCCGGCCTTCATGGCGGGCAGCAGTACGTCGGGGTCGGCGTGCGGGTACTCCACGCCCAGCTCGACGCCGTACGGGGAGACCTCGCCGCCCACCCAGTCGTCGGTGCCGGGCTGGCCGAGGTCGAGGCGGGTGCCGAGCAGGGCGTCGAAGGCGGCCTTGCCCCCGGCCATGTCCAGGGTGCCGTGCTCGCCGTAGGCCTTGGGGTGCTCGGGGTGGGGGGACCAGTACGCGCGCGTGCGGATCGTCTCGAGCGCCAGATCCAGGGTCGGCCGGTGCCGGTCGATCAGCTGGTGCGCGGTGAGTTCGGCGGCCATGCGGGACCAACTCCTCGTCTCTCACGAACCGCCGTCGACTCTTCGTGGAGTCTTCGTCGAGTTCGCGACCTGGGGGAAACCTGGGCGGAAACAGGTGGACACGGCTAGAGTAACCGAACGATCGGTCGGGACAAGGGGGACCGCCGCATCTGTGGAAAACCCCGTGCGGGAGGATCGCGCACATGACAGCACTGGACCTCAGCAGCCCCGTGGCCGTCG
Organism: Streptomyces marokkonensis; assembly: GCF_039539045.1. NCBI lineage: Bacteria > Bacillati > Actinomycetota > Actinomycetes > Kitasatosporales > Streptomycetaceae > Streptomyces > Streptomyces marokkonensis. The sequence continues at coordinate 19,832 of NZ_BAABCQ010000043.1, read as the reverse complement.
TCGGCACCGGCACCATGGGCCAGGGCATCGCCCAGGTGGCGCTGGTCGCGGGCCATCCCGTACGGCTGTACGACGCCGTCCCCGGGCGGGCCCGGGAAGCGGCCGACGCGATCGGCGCCCGGCTCGACCGGCTCGTCGAGAAGGAACGGCTCACCGGCGCGGACCGGGACGCGGCCCGTGCCCGGCTGGAGCCCGCCGAGACCCTCGCCGGCCTCGCCGACTGCGCGCTGGTCGTCGAGGCGGTCCTGGAGCGGCTGGACGTCAAGCGGGAACTGTTCCGCGCGCTGGAGGACGTCGTCGGCGACGACTGCCTGCTCGCCACCAACACCTCCTCGCTGTCCGTCACCGCTGTCGGCGGCGCGCTCCGCAACCCCGGCCGCTTCGTCGGCCTGCACTTCTTCAACCCCGCGCCGCTGCTGCCACTGGTGGAGGTGGTCTCCGGCTTCGCCACCGACCCCGCGTCGGCCACGCGCGCGTACGAGACGGCCCGCGCCTGGGGCAAGACCCCGGTCACCTGTGCGGACACCCCCGGCTTCATCGTCAACCGCGTCGCCCGGCCCTTCTACGCCGAGGCCTTCGCGTCCTACGAGTACCGGGGCGCGGACCCGGCCACCATCGACGCCGTGCTGCGCGAGTCGGGCGGTTTCAGGATGGGCGCCTTCGAGCTGACCGACCTCATCGGGCAGGACGTCAACGAGTCCGTCACGCACTCCGTGTGGCAGGCGTTCTTCCAGGACACGCGCTTCACGCCGTCGCTCGCCCAGCGCCGCCTGGTCGAGTCCGGCCGCCTCGGCCGCAAGAGCGGGCAGGGCTGGTACGACTACCGGGACGGCGCCGAGCGGCCCGAGCCGCACACCGCCGAACCGGCCGACCGGCCCGCGTACGTGGTCGTCGAGGGGGCTCTGGGGCCGGCCGCCGAGCTGGTCACGCTGATCCGTGAGGCGGGCATCGAGGTACGCGACGAGGACGAGGGCACCGGCGCCGGGTCGCTCGTGCTGTCCGGCGGCGGCCGGCTGCACCTCACCGACGGGCAGCCCTCGGCCGAGCTCGGCGGCGACATCCACTTCGACCTCGCCCTCGACTACCGGCGGGCCACCCGTATCGCCCTCGCGCCCTCCGGGAGCACCTCGCCCCGCGCCCTCGCCGAGGCCACCGGCCTCTTCCAGGCGCTCGGCAAGAAGGTCAGCGTCGTCGGTGACGTGCCCGGCATGATCGTGGCGCGGACGGTCGCGCGGATCGTCGACCTGGCGTACGACGCGGTCGCTCGGGGAGTGGCCTCGGCGAAGGACGTCGACACCGCCATGCGCCTCGGTGTGAACTACCCGCTCGGGCCCATGGAGTGGGGCCGCCGGCTGGGCCTCCGGTGGGTGTACGAGCTGCTCGGTGAGCTGCACCTGCGCGAGCCTTCCGGGCGTTACGCCCCGTCCCTCGCGCTCCACCGTCACGCGCACGCCTCCGACGCGGGGGAGGGCACCCCCTCATGAGCACCGTCAGGCGCGACACGTACACGCCCGAGACGCTGCTGTCCGTCGCCGTGCAGATCTTCATCGAGCGCGGCTACGACGGGACGTCCATGGAGCACCTCTCCAAGGCGGCCGGCATCTCCAAGTCGTCGATCTACCACCACGTCACCGGCAAGGAGGAACTCCTGCGCCGGGCCGTGAGCCGGGCCCTGGACGAGCTGTTCGGGATCCTCGACGAGGAGCACGCGCGCGTGGGGACCGCCGCCGAGCGGCTGGAGTACGTCGTGCGGCGCATGGTCGAGGTGCTCATGGCCGAACTGCCCTACGTCACGCTGCTGCTGCGGGTGCGCGGAAACACGGGCACCGAGCGGTGGGCGCTGGAGCGGCGGCGCGAGTTCGACCACCGGGTCGCGGATCTGCTGAAGGCGGCGGCGGCCGAGGGGGACGTGCGCGCGGACGTGGAGGTGCGGCTCGCGACGCGTCTGGTCTTCGGCATGATCAACTCGATCGTCGAGTGGTACCGCCCCGACGGCACCGACGGCACCGACGGCCGCGGCGGCGCGGGCGAGCGCGAAGTGGTCGACGCGGTGGCGCGGTTGGTCTTCGGAGGGCTGCGAACGGCGTCCTGAGCGACCTTCGAGGCAGGGGCTGGGCGCGGCGTCCTGAGCTCTTCGAGGGAGGGGGCCGGGCGCGGCGTCCTGAGCGGCCTTCGGGCTGCGTGAGGCGTCCTGAGCGGCCACTCGTCCCGGACCGGCGCCGGCGGTCAGCTCTGTGGTTCCAGGTCCTCCGTCTCGAACACCAGCAGGGTGCGCGTGCTGAGCACCTCCGGGATGGCCTGGAGGCGGGTGAGTACCAGCTCGCGCAGGGCCCGGTTGTCGGGAGTGTGCACCAGCAGCAGGACGTCGAAGTCGCCGCCCACCAGGGCGATGTGCGAGGCCCCGGGGAGCCGGCGGAGCTGGGACCGGACCGTGCGCCAGGAGTTCTGGACGATCTTCAGGGTGATGTACGCCGAGGTCCCGTGCCCCGCGCGTTCGTGGTCGACGCGGGCGCCGAAACCGCGGATGACGCCGTCCTCGACGAGCCGGTTGATGCGCGCGTAGGCGTTGGCGCGCGAGACGTGCACCCGCTCGGCGACCGAGCGTATCGAGGCGCGGCCGTCCGCCTGGAGCATGCGCAGGATGTCCTGGTCGATGGCGTCCAGCGGGCGCGGCGGCGGCGGGGCGCCGGCCTCCTCCCGGCCGTCGGCCTCCTCCGGGCGTTCGGCCATTTGTTCAGATGCCATGTCCCCCCGCCTCCCTACCATGGACGTACTGCGTCCATCTCAGGCTGTGGAGAACCGTTTGTCCACAGCCTGGGGCCGCCTGTAGCCAAAATGCGCCGACGACCGAACAATCGGTAGGTGAGGCCCGTCACACCCGTGGCGAGCCCACAGCCGCTCCCACGAGGAGGTGCCGTCATGACGGTCATGGAGCAGCGGGGCGCTTACCGGCCCACACCGCCGCCCGCCTGGCAGCCCCGTACCGACCCCGCGCCGCTGCTGCCCGACGCGGAGCCGTACCGCGTCCTCGGCACGAAGGCCGCCGAGCACGCCGACCCCTGCCTGCTGCGCACGCTGTACGCCCGGCTGGTCGCCGGCCGGCGCTACAACGCGCAGGCCACGGCGCTGACCAAGCAGGGCCGACTGGCCGTCTACCCCTCGAGCACCGGTCAGGAGGCCTGCGAGGTCGCCGCCGCGCTGGCGCTGGAGGAACGGGACTGGCTCTTCCCCAGCTACCGCGACACGCTCGCCGTCGTCGCCCGTGGCGTCGACCCGGTCGAGGCGCTCACCCTGCTGCGCGGTGACTGGCACACCGGCTACGACCCCTACGAGCACCGGGTCGCCCCGCTGTCCACGCCGCTCGCCACCCAGCTTCCGCACGCCGTCGGCCTCGCGCACGCCGCGCGGCTCAAGGGTGACGGCGTGGTCGCGCTGGCGATGGTCGGCGACGGCGGCACCAGCGAGGGCGACTTCCACGAGGCGCTGAACTTCGCCGCCGTCTGGCAGGCGCCGGTCGTCTTCCTCGTGCAGAACAACGGCTTCGCGATCTCCGTCCCGCTCGCCAAGCAGACCGCGGCCCCGTCGCTGGCCCACAAGGCCGTCGGCTACGGGATGCCCGGCCGCCTGGTCGACGGCAACGACGCCGTGGCCGTGCACGAGGTCCTGTCCGACGCCGTACGGCATGCGCGCGCGGGTGGCGGTCCCACGCTGGTGGAGGCGGTGACGTACCGCGTCGAGGCGCACACCAACGCCGACGACGCGACCCGCTACCGGGGCGACTCCGAGGTCGAGGCCTGGCGGCGGCACGACCCGATCGAGCTGCTGGAGCGGGAGCTGACCGAGCGCGGCCTGCTCGACGAGGAGGCCGTCCGGGCCGCCCGCGAGGACGCCGAGACCATGGCCGCCGACCTGCGCGCGCGCATGAACCAGGACCCGCGGCTCGACCCGATGGACCTGTTCGCCCACGTCTACGCCGAGCCCACGCCGCAGTTGCGCGAGCAGCGGGATCTGCTGCGCGCGGAGCTGGAGGCGGAGGCGGAGGCCGGCTCCGGGGCCGGGGCCGGTTCCGGTTCCGGTTCCGGGACCGAGGCGCCCCAGAGGGGACATCGATGACCACCGTCGCCGGCAAGCCGGCCACCATGGCGCAGGCCCTCACACGCGCGCTGCGCGACGCCATGGCCGCCGACCCGGGCGTGCACGTGATGGGGGAGGACGTGGGCACCCTCGGCGGCGTCTTTCGGGTCACCGACGGACTGGCCGGGGAATTCGGCGAGGACCGGTGCACGGACACACCGCTCGCCGAGGCGGGCATCCTCGGCGCGGCCGTGGGCATGGCGATGTACGGGCTGCGCCCGGTCGTGGAGATGCAGTTCGACGCCTTCGCCTACCCGGCGTTCGAGCAGGTCGTCAGCCATGTCACCAAGATGCGCAACCGCACCCGCGGGAGGATGCCCCTGCCGCTCACCATCCGCGTGCCCTACGGCGGCGGCATCGGCGGCGTCGAGCACCACAGCGACTCGTCCGAGGCGTACTACATGGCGACTCCGGGACTCCATGTCGTCACGCCCGCGACCGTCGCCGACGCCTACGGGTTGCTGCGCGAGTCCATCGCCTCCGACGACCCGGTGGTCTTCCTCGAACCCAAGCGTCTGTACTGGTCGAAGGACTCCTGGAACCCCGAGGAGCCCACACCCGTTGAACGGACAGGCCGCGCGGTGGTGCGGCGCTCGGGCCGGAGCGCCACACTCATCACGTACGGGCCGTCGCTGGTCGCCTGCATGGAGGCGGCCGAAGCGGCCCGGGCCGAGGGCTGGGACCTCGAAGTCGTCGATCTGCGCTCCCTGGTGCCGTTCGACGACGAGACGGTGTGCGCTTCGGTGCGGCGGACGGGACGCGCGGTCGTCGTCCACGAGTCGGGTTCCTTCGGGGGCCCGGGCGGGGAGATCGCGGCCCGGGTCACGGAGCGCTGCTTCCACCACCTGGAGGCGCCGGTGCTGCGTGTGGCCGGGTTCGACATCCCCTATCCGCCACCGATGCTGGAGCGCCACCACCTGCCTGGTGTGGACCGGATCCTGGACGCCGTGGGGCGCCTGCAGTGGGAGGCCGAAAGCTGATGGCACACGCTTCTGATGGGCGCGGCCTGGAGTTCAAGCTCCCCGACCTCGGTGAGGGGCTCACCGAGGCGGAGATCGTGCGCTGGATGGTCGAGGTCGGTGACGTCGTCGCCGTGGACCAGCCGGTCGTCGAGGTCGAGACGGCCAAGGCGATGGTGGAGGTGCCCTGCCCCTACGGCGGGGTGGTCACCGCCCGTTTCGGTGAGGAGGGCACGGAGCTGCCCGTCGGGGCGCCGCTGCTGACGGTTGCGGTGGGCGAGAGTGTCGGGGACCGCGCGGCCGGGGGACCGGGCACCGGCCGCGAGGCGGTCGGTAAGCCGCCCGGTGAGGACACCGGGGAGCCGCGGACCGGGGAGGTCCGCGGCGAGGGCCCCCGGGGCGATCAGGCCCCGGCGGAGGTGGCCGAGGAGTCCGGGGTCGAGGAGTCCGGGGCCGAGGAGTCCGGGGCACGGCGGGCGAAGTCCGAGGGCTCGGGCAACGTCCTGGTCGGATACGGCACGGCCGAGGCCCCCGCGCGGCGGCGCAGGGTGCGGCCGGTGCCGTCGGCGTCCACCACGTCGGCGTCCACCACGTCGGCGTCCACCACGTCGGCGTCTGCCATGTCGGCGTCCGGGCGGGCGAACGGCCAGGTGGTCCGTGCCGCCGGCACGGTGGACGGCACGGTGGACGGCCCGGTCCCCGTCATCTCCCCGCTGGTACGCCGGCTCGCCCGGCACAACGACCTGGACCTGCGCGAGCTGACCGGCTCCGGCCCGGAGGGGCTGATCCTGCGCGCGGACGTGGAGTACGCGCTGCGTGCCGCCGCCACCCAGGGCGGCCGCACGACGGCTCCGGAGGGCGGGTCGCACCGGGCGGCGAGCGGCCGGGCATCGGCACCCGCGGTGTCCGCAACCCGGCCCGGCGGCACCCGCACCCCTCTCAAGGGCGTCCGCGGCGCCGTCGCCGACAAGCTCTCCCGCAGCCGCCACGAGATCCCCGACGCGACCTGCTGGGTGGACGCCGACGCGACCGAGCTGATGCGGGCGCGCACCGCGATGAACGCCGCCGGTGACCCGAAGATCTCCCTCGTCGCCCTGCTGGCCCGGATCTGTACGGCCGCGCTGGCCCGCTTCCCCGAGCTGAACTCCACGGTCGACACGGAGGCCCGGGAGGTCGTCCAGCTCGACCGGGTCCACCTCGGCTTCGCCGCACAGACGGACCGGGGGCTGGTCGTGCCGGTGGTCCGGGACGCGCACGCGCGGGACGCCGAGGCGCTCACCGGGGAGTTCGCCAGGCTGACGGAGGCGGCCCGGGCAGGTCGGCTGACACCCGGTGAGCTGACCGGCGGCACCTTCACGCTGAACAACTACGGCGTGTTCGGCGTGGACGGTTCCACGCCGATCATCAACCACCCCGAAGCGGCCATGCTCGGCGTCGGTCGTATCGTCCCCAAGCCCTGGGTCCACGACGGCGAGTTGGCGGTGCGTCAGGTGGTGCAGCTGTCACTCACCTTCGATCACCGGGTGTGCGACGGCGGAACGGCGGGCGGCTTCCTGCGGTACGTCGCGGACTGCGTGGAACAGCCGACGGTGCTGCTGCGCACGCTGTGACGCGGCGCCGACAGTCGCGCCGGCAGTCGCGCCGGCAGTCGCGTCGCCAGTGCCGACAGCAGCGTCGGCGGCAGCGTCGACACCGGCGCCGGTGCGCACACTCTGATTGCGTGGCCTCCCCCGCGTTCCGTGTGATCGCGCAGGGACGCATACTCGGGGGGTGACCGTGTACGAGCCCGCCGGTGACCCCGGCACCGGCCCAGCCGACGGCCCCGGAACCGGAACCGCCACCGGAACCGCCACCGGGCCCGCCGCCGGTCCCGCGCCGGGGCCGGACCCCGCCGGGTACGACGCCGTCGTGCTCGCGGGCGGGGGTGCCCGGCGGCTCGGCGGCGCGGACAAACCCGGTCTCCGTGTGGGTGGGCGCGCGCTGCTGGACCGGGTGCTCGCCGCCTGCGCCGGAGCGCGGACCACCGTCGTCGTCGCCGACCACCGGCCCACCGCCCGCCCGGTGACCTGGGCCCGGGAGGACCCGCCCGGCGGCGGACCGCTCGCCGCCCTCGCCGCCGGCCTCCGGCACACCACGGAAGAGCACGTCGTGGTGGTCTCCGCCGACCTGCCGTTCCTCGCCGGGCCCACCGTCGGACGACTCGTGTCGGCCCTCGCCGCGAGCGATGCCGACGGCGTGCTGCTCACCGACGCCGACGGCCGGGACCAGCCCCTCGTCGCCGCCTATCGAGCCCTCGCGCTGCGCCGCGAACTGGCCACGCTCACCAGGGACCGGGGAGAGCGGGCCGGCCGGGCCGACGTCACCGGGCTGCCCCTGCGCCGCCTGACCGGCGCCCTCCGCCTCGTCCGCGTCCCCGACGCCGTCGCGTCCTTCGACTGCGACACCTGGGACGACATCGCCACCGCAAGGGCACGCATCAGGGAGCATGGTCACGTGTTGGATGAATGGATTACCGCAGCCAAGGACGAGTTGGGCATCGACCTCGACGTCGACACGGGCGTCCTGCTCGACCTCGCCCGGGACGCCGCCCACGGGGTGGCCAGGCCGGCGGCCCCGCTGACCACCTTCCTCGTCGGCTACGCGGCCGGACGGGCCGGGGGAGGCCCCGAGGCAGTCGCCGAGGCCGCCCGCAAGGCCACGGCTCTCGCCCAGCGCTGGGTTCAGGAGGCCGCCGACTCAGCGCCTGCGCCCGCGGCGGGCAAGCCCGACATGGCTCCCGACGCCACTCCCGACACCCGCCCGGACGCGTGATGACCTCCCCCGGCACACGGGCCGACGAGGAAGCGGAAGACCTCGACGTCGAGGAGGCGCTCGCCCTCGTGAACGAGAACCCCGGCCCTCCCCACGGCGACCATGATCACGCGGCGCCACCCACGCACGCCGAGCACCCCCACAACCAGGGGCAGTACGGCAGCCACGGCTACCGCGATCACCACGGGCATCAGGACGGCCACGGGGGCCAGGACGGCCACGGGCCCCACGACCGCCACGGCGCGCCGCACGGGCCGTCCGATCCCCATCACCGTGCGACCCCGTGGCCCGAAGCCCGGGCGACCGCCGAGCACGCCGCCCGCACCGCCGCCCGTGCCGCCCACCGCGCCCCGGTCTCCGTGCCCCTCGACGCGGCTCTCGGCCTCTCCCTCGCCACGCCCCTCACCGCCCTCACCGACCTGCCCTCCTTCGACACCTCCGCGATGGACGGCTGGGCCGTCGCGGGACCGGGCCCCTGGACGGTGCGCGACAAGAGCGTTCTGGCCGGACACGCGGAACCCGCCCCTCTCACCGACGGCGAGGCGGTCCGGATCGCCACCGGCGCCCGCATCCCTCCGGGCGCCACCGTCGTACTGCGCACGGAGCACGGCCGTGCCGACGACAAGGGCCGGCTGCAGGCGACCCGGGGGGTCGTGCACGGTCAGGACATTCGCCCGTGCGGCCAGGAGTGCCGCAGCGGGGACCAGCTGTTGCCCGTCGGCACCCTGGCGACCCCGGCCGTGCTGGGCCTGGCGGCAGCCGCCGGATACGACACCCTCACCACGGTCCCCCGCCCCCGCGTCGACGTGCTCGTCCTCGGCGACGAACTGCTCACCGAGGGCCTCCCGCACGACGGCCTCATCCGGGACGTACTCGGCCCGATGCTGCCGCCCTGGCTGCGGGCCCTGGGCGCCGAAATCCGCTCGGTCCGCCGGATCGGCGACGACGCCAAGGTCCTGCACCGCGCCATCACGACCTCCGTCGCCGACCTGATCGTCACGACCGGTGGCACCGCCGCGGGCCCCGTCGACCACGTCCACCCGGTCCTGCGCCGGATCGGCGCCGAACTCCTCGTGGACGGCGTCGAGGTACGCCCCGGCCACCCCATGCTGCTGGCCCGGCTCAAGGCAGACCGACACCTCGTCGGTCTGCCCGGCAACCCCCTCGCCGCCGTCTCCGGACTGCTCACGCTCGCCGAGCCACTGCTCCGCACCCTCGCCGCCCGCCCCGCGCCCGAGCGGTACGCGCTGCCACTGCGGGACGCGGTGCAGGGACACCCGTACGACACCCGGCTGGTCCCCGTCGTCCTGCGCGGCGACGGCGCAGTTCCGCTGCGCTACCACGGCCCCGCCATGCTGCGCGGCATCGCGGCCGCCGACGCCCTGGCCGTCGTACCCCCGGGCGGTGCGCGGCCGGGACAGGAGGCCGAGCTGCTCGACCTGCCCTGGGCCGCCGGCGGAATCGGAGTGTGTTTCACGTGAAACTTCCGGGCCAGGACGCGATCGCCCGCCAGGCGGACGAGCATCTCGTGACCCATCGGGTGAAACTCCCGAGGAAGCTGGTGGAGCATCCGATCCGCCAGGTCGGCAAACGGCTCTCCACGGCCCTTCTGGTCCTCTTGGTGACCGCCTTCATCGTCTATGCCGACCACGACGGCTACACCGACAACTCCGACGGCTCCGTCGATCTCCTCGACGCCTTCTACTACGCCACCGTCACCCTCTCCACCACCGGGTACGGCGACATCACACCCGTCAGCGACGCCGCCCGGCTGACCAACATCTTCGTCATCACGCCCCTGCGCGTGCTGTTCCTGATCATCCTGGTCGGCACCACGCTGGAAGCCCTCACCGAGCGCACTCGGGAGGAGTGGCGCCTGAACCGCTGGAGGTCCACCTTGCGCGATCACACCGTCGTCGTCGGTTTCGGTACCAAGGGACGGTCGGCGATCCAGACCGTCTGCGCGACCGGGCTGCGCAAGGAGCAGGTCGTCGTGGTCGACCCCAGCGGGAAGGCCATCGAGGCCGCGACGGCGCACGGCTACGCGGGTGTGGTCGGTGACGCGACACGCAGCGATGTGCTGAACCGTGCCGAGGTGTACCGGGCGAGGCAGATCATCATCGCCACCCAGCGCGACGACACGGCCGTACTGGTGACGCTGACGGCCCGGCAGCTCAACCGCGGTGCGAAGATCGTGGTCGCGGTCCGCGAGGAGGAGAACGCGCCGCTGCTGAAGCAGTCCGGCGCCGATGCCGTCATCACCAGTGCCAGCGCCGCGGGCCGGCTCCTCGGGCTCTCCGTGCTCAGCCCCGCCGCCGGCATGGTCATGGAGGACCTCATCAGCCAGGGCAGCGGGCTCGACCTCGTGGAGCGGCCGGTCATAAAGGCCGAGGTGGGCAAGAACCCGCGCGAGACGGACGACCTGGTGGTGAGTGTCCTGCGCGGGCACCGGGTGCTCGGCTACGACGATCCGGCTGTCGGCGGGCTGGAACTGACGGACCGGCTGATCACGATCGTACGGGCGACGCCGGCCACCCACGTGGCCCCCGACGCCCGCCCGCTGCCCCGCGACTGACGGGGCCGCGGGCCCCGTACCCGCGAAGGGCCTCGTGCCCGATCGCGTGCTACTTGCGGTTGTAGAGGCGCATCGTGACCGGGCCGAAGACCAGGAGGAACAGGCCCGCCCAGCCCAGCGTCCAGCCGATCTCGGCGCCGGGCCACTCGCCTGCCATCAGCCCCCGCACGGCGGACGCCAGGTGGGTGATGGGGCTGTTGTTGACGAACACCTGCAACCAGCCCGGCATCGTCTTCGGGTCGACGAAGACGTTGGACAGGAAGGTGAGCGGGAAGATCACCATCATGCTGATGCTCATCACCGACTTCTCGGTGCGCAGCATCAGCCCGAACATCGTCCAGATCCACGAGAAGGCGAACGAGAACACCAGCAGCAGCGCGACCCCGGCGATCACACCGCCGAACCCGCCGTCCGGCCGGTAGCCGAGCAGGAGACCCACGGCGAGCATCACGACGGACGCGATGGTGTAGCGCAACGCGTCACCGAGCAGGTAGCCGACCATCGCCGAGGGCCGCCAGATCGGCAGCGTGCGGAAACGGTCGAAGACCCCCTTCTCGATGTCCACGTTCACCGACACCCCGGTGTACATCGTGATCATCACGACCGACATCACGAGGATGCCGGGCAGCACGAACTGGATGTAGTCGCTCGGTGAACCCGCCAGCGCACCGCCGAAGAGGTACGTGAACATCAGCAGGTTCATGATCGGGAAGGCGGTGACGTCGAAGAGCTGTTCCGGCACGTGCTTGATCTTGAGGATCGCGCGCCATCCGAACGCCAGGGACGTGGACAGGGCGCTGGGCCGCGGCGGGCGTTCCTTGGCGACCAGCAGGGTGGCCAGCGACTCGGTGCTGACCGGGGAGAGTTCCTTGCCCTCGGTACTCGTGACCGTGCTCATGCCGCCACCTCGTCCTTCGCGTCAGGGTCGGTGCCCGTGCCGGTGCCCGTGCCGGTGCCCGTGCCGGTGCTCTGGTCGGTGTCGTGCCCGGTCAGCGCCAGGAAGACCTCGTCGAGGCTGGGCTGCCCCAGGGAGAAGTCGTCGACGACGACACCGGCCCGGGCCAGCTCGCCGAGGGCCTTGGCGGCCTGGTCGGCCGCGGTGTCGTCGGCCGCGGCACCCAGGCGGGCGGTCAGCGCCACCGGGTCCGGCTCCAGCTGGACCTCGGAGACCAGCAGGTCCCGCAGCACCCGCTCGGCCTCCGGCCGCTGGTCGGCGTCGCGCAACCGCAGATGGACGGAGCCGGCACCGACGGACGCCTTCAGCTCGCCCTTGGTGCCCTCGGCGATCACCCTCCCCTTGTCGATCACAGCGATCCGGGACGCCAGTTGGTCGGCCTCGTCCAGGTACTGCGTGGTCAGCAGCACGGTCGTGCCCTGGGCGACGACCGCGCGCACGATGTCCCACACCTGGTTGCGGCTGCGCGGGTCGAGTCCGGTCGTCGGCTCGTCGAGGAAGAGCAGATCGGGGGTGTTGAGGATGGAGGCGGCGATGTCGATGCGCCGGCGCATACCGCCGGAGTAGTGCTTGACCTGCTTCGCCGCCGCGTCCGTGAGCCCGAACGCCGCCAGCAACTGGTCGCCCCGCTCTCGCGCGGCCGTCTTGCCGTGCCCGAGGAGGCGGCCCAGCAGTACCAGGTTCTCGGTGCCGGTGAGGTCCTCGTCCACGGACGCGTACTGCCCGGTGAGACTCACCCGGCTGCGTACCTCGTCCGCCTCGCGTACGACGTCGCGGCCGAAGACGCGGGCCTGGCCGCCGTCCGGCCGCAGCAGGGTGGCGAGCATCTTCACCGTGGTGGTCTTGCCGGCGCCGTTCGGGCCGAGAACGCCGTAGACCGTGCCGGCGGGCACCGCGAGGTCGACCCCGTCCACGGCCCGGGTCTCGCCGAACGTCTTCACCAGCCCCGCGGTCTCGATCGCGAGGCCGGACGTGTGCGTGCACATGGATGGTCCTTCCGCGTTCTTGGGCTACGCATGGGAAGACCTTTACAGTCGCGCAAACTCATCGGTCGCGCACGGGGCTTTTCGGCGGACGGTCCGAAAGACGGAGTACCCCCGGACCGGGGACCGAGTACCCCCGGACCGGGGACCGAGTACCTCCCGTCCCCGGCCCGGGGACGGGAGGTACTCCGGTGGAGGGGCCCGGCCAGGGAGGGAGGAGTAGCGTCGCCTTCATGCATGCGATCACGATTCCCGAACCCGGAGGCCCCGAGGCGCTGGTCTGGTCCGAGGTCCCCGACCCGGTGCCCGGCGAGGGCGAGGTCCTGGTCGAGGTGGCGGCCAGCGCCGTCAACCGCGCCGACATCATGCAACGCCAGGGCTTCTACGATCCCCCGCCCGGCGCCTCCCCCTACCCCGGCCTGGAGTGCTCGGGGCGCGTCGCCGCACTCGGTCCGGGCGCGTCCGGCTGGTCCGTCGGCGACGAGGTGTGCGCGCTGCTGGGAGGCGGCGGTTACGCCGAGAAGGTCGCCGTTCCGGCCGGTCAGCTGCTGCCGCTTCCGGACGGCATCGACGTCGAGCGGGCGGCGGCACTGCCCGAGGTGGTCTGCACCGTCTGGTCGAACGTCTTCATGGTCGCCCATCTGCGCCCCGGCGAGACGCTGCTCGTGCACGGCGGTTCCAGCGGCATCGGCACCATGGCGATCCAGCTCGCCAAGGCCGTCGGCGCCAAGGTCGCCGTGACGGCGGGCACCGAGGAGAAGCTGGAGCGCTGCGCCGAACTGGGCGCCGACATCCTGATCAACTACCGCGAGCAGGACTTCGTCGCCGAGGTGAACGAGGCGACGGGCGGCGCGGGCGCCGACGTCATCCTCGACAACATGGGCGCCAAGTACCTGGACCGCAACATCCAGGCCCTCGCCGTCAACGGCCGGCTCGCGATCATCGGCATGCAGGGCGGCCGGAAGGGCGAGCTGGACATCGGCAGGCTTCTGGCCAAGCGCGCGGCCGTCAGCGCGACGTCGCTGCGCGCCCGCCCGTCGGCGGAGAAGGCGGCCATCGTGGCGGCCGTGCGCGAGCACGTCTGGCCGCTGCTCGCGGGGGGCCACGTCCGTCCGGTCGTCGACCGCGAACTCCCGATGAGCGACGCCACCGCCGCCCACCGGGTCGTGGAGGAGAGCGGGCACATCGGCAAGGTGCTGCTGGTCACCTCGTAGCGGAGGTGTGTCAGCCTCTTCGCAGGCGAAGGCCCACGAAGGCGAGAGCCAGGCCGAGACCGATCAGGACCAGCCCGCTGCCCAGGGGCAGGACCCGGAGTACGGGCCCGGTGGCGTCCTCGGCGTGCGTGCTCGCCTGCGACAGGGTGCGGGACGGGGACGGGGAGGGCACCAGGACGGCCTCCCCGGGAGACACGGGGGTGTTCGGATTGCCGAGGATGCCCCCAGCGCCGTCACCGTCCGCCCTGTGACCGCCGTTCTCGTTCGCGCCGCCCTCCACAGGCCTCCGTTCCTCGGGCCGCCCGGGCCGCTGCCGCCCCTCACCCGGCCGGCCCCCCGCCCGGGAGGGGGCCGGGTGAGGGGCGCCGGACGCCGAAGCCGAGGCGGTGGAAGAGGCGGACGAGGAGGAAGCGGAGGGGGAGGAAGGGGAGGGCGTCGTGGATTCACGCGGCGTGCTGCCCGTAGGGCGGGGCTCCCTGCCGGCCGTGTCCGTCGGGGCGGCCGGGCCGGTATCCGGGCTGTCGGGCCCGTCGTGACCGTCCTCGGAGCGGAGGCGCTCGTGACCGCCCCGCTCGTCGCGACCGCCGGAGCCGTCCGGGTCCGCGGCCACCCGGTGAACCGGAGCGGGCGTCGCTGCGGAAGGAGACGCGGCCGTGGCGGCCCTCGCCGTCGCGAACCCGGCACCGTGTGCCATCCCTGCCCCGCACGGCGACACCAGCGCGCCCATCCCCAGAACCCCCACCAGTCCCGTCGCTCGCAGTGTGCGCAGCCATGGAGTCACGTGCGTGACCCCCTCCCGGTGATAGGCCAGTCGCGGAAATCGACGGAACAAGCCTCACACCTGCCCGCCATAACGGCATTCCGGACTCGGCCGAACGTGCTGGATCACGTTTCTCGGGGGCACCACCCTGTCGGGGTGCACGCGTACGAGAGAATGGCCGCATGGAGATGCCGAGGAACGACAGGTCGCCGGAGAACCCCCAGATCCTGGTCGTCGGCCAGGACGGAATGGCGCTGGGCGGCGGAGGGGACGACGACTCCCGCGAGACCCCGGTGACGGATCAGGTGGAACAGCCTGCCAAGGTCATGCGGATCGGCAGCATGATCAAACAGCTGCTGGAGGAGGTGCGTGTCGCGCCCCTGGACGAGGCGAGCCGGGCCCGGCTCAAGGAGATCCACTCGAGCTCGGTGAAGGAGCTGGAGGACGGCCTGGCCCCGGAGCTGGTCGAGGAGCTGGAGAGGCTCTCGCTGCCCTTCACGGACGACGTCACCCCGACCGACGCCGAACTGCGGATCGCGCAGGCACAGCTGGTCGGCTGGCTGGAGGGCCTGTTCCACGGCATCCAGACCACGCTGTTCGCCCAGCAGATGGCCGCGCGGGCCCAGCTGGAGCAGATGCGCCGCGCGCTCCCGCCGGGCGCCGGCCAGGATGACGAGGAGCCGCCCCACCCGGGCGGCCGCTCCGGCGGTCCCTACCTGTAGACCCCACCCGGGGACCATCACCCACCGACAGCACGAAGGGCCCGGCAGCACCCGCTGCCGGGCCCTTCGTCATGCGCGATGCGTCATGCGCGATGCGTCATGAGTGGTGCGTCATGAGTGGTGCGTCATGAGTGGTGCGTGCGGGGTATCAGGCCGACGGTGGGTTGCCCGTCGAGACCTTGAGCTGGATCGTCGGCATGTTCTTCGGGTCGACGTCCGTCCCGGCCGTCGGGAACTGGTCCCGGATCGAGCCCTCGCCGTACGTGTTCTCGTCGACCTCCACGACCTCTATCGGCCAGCCGGCGGCCTGGAAGCACTCCTTGACCGAGCCGATGTACTTGAAGGTGAAGTCGGGCACCTGGATCTTGTCGGGGTCGTTGTACGACTCCTTCGGCTCGGTGCACTTGTCCTTCTCGATCGTCTTCGTCTTGTCCGGCCCGCGGTAGCCCGCGGCCTTCGAGACCGACGCCGAGGCACTCGCGGTGCTCTCCCCGCCCTTGGGGTCGTCCCCGCCCTTGTCCATCATCAGCGCACCGATCAGACCGCCGACCACCAGGACGGAGACCACGATCGAGCCGATGACCACCATCTTGTTGCTCTTGCCGCCCCCCGGTGAGCCGGACCCCGCGGTGGCGGGCGCGAGGTTGTACGGCGGCGGCGTGGACGCGCCCTGGTATTGCGGCTGCTGCGGCTGCTGCGCGTACGGCGACGGGGTCTGGTAGGCGCCCTGCTGCGGGTAGCCGTACGCGGGCGAGTGCGCGGCGGGCGCCGGGGTGCCGTACGGGTTCGGGCCCTGGTTCGGTGTCGGCTGGTACGGCGTCTGGACGGGGCCCGTCGGCGCCGGTGTGCTCTGGTCGACCGGCGGGAACACCGCGGAGCCGACACCCGCGCCGCTCGACGTGTGCGCGCCGGGCACGATGCTCGGCGGGGCCGCCCGGAAGGAGGCCGCCACGCGCAGGCACTCGTCCCGCATGGCCTCGGAGCTGGGGAAACGCTCGTTCGGGTTCTTCTTCAGCGCGCGGGCCACCAGCGCGTCCACGGCCGGCGGGAGCGCGCTGTTGACGGAGGAGGGAGCAACCGGCTCCTCCTGCACGTGCGCGTACGCGATGGCCAGTGGCGAGTCCGCCTCGAACGGCAGGCGCCCGGTGACCAGTTGGAACAGCATGATGCCGACCGAGTACAGGTCGGAGCGGGCGTCCACACCGCGGCCGAGGGCCTGTTCCGGTGAGAGGTACTGCGGGGTGCCGACGACCATGCCGGTCTGCGTCATCGAGGTCACGCCGGACTGCATGGCGCGGGCGATGCCGAAGTCCATCACCTTGACCACGCCGCGCTTGGTCATCATCACGTTGCCCGGCTTGATGTCCCGGTGGACCAGGCCCATCTCGTGGCTGATCTCCAGGGCGGCCAGCACGTCCGCGGTGATCTTCAGCGCCTTGTCGGCGGGCATCGCGCCCTGCTGCCGGACGTCGTCGTCGAGCACGGAGCCGAGCGGCCGACCCTCGACGTACTCCATGACGATGTACGGCATCGGCATGCCGCCGCCCGCGGCGGAGCCGCCGTCGGACCACGTGTCCTCGCCGGTGTCGAAGACCGACACGATATTGGTGTGCGTGAGTTTGGCCACTGCCTGGGCCTCGCGGCGGAAGCGCTCCCGGAAGGCCTGCTCCCGGCCCAGCTCGGTGTGCAAAGTCTTGATCGCGACCTGGCGGTCCAGCACTGAGTCGTACGCCAGGTGCACGGAGGCCATACCGCCCTCGCCGAGCAAGTCGCGCAGCTGGTAGCGGCCGCCGGCGAGCGCCCGCCCCGCGTACCGGCCCTGTCCGGCGTCCTGGCTCATGTCTCTTTGTCCCCCGTAGGCGCCGCGACGCCGGTGGCGGCGGCACGCGCGCTCGCGTCTGCGATCGTGATCGAAAGTGCTATTCCCGGCCAAGTCTGCCCCAGGGCACTGACACGTCAAGCGTGGTGCCCGTTCCGTGACCGTACGCGAAGGAAGCGTCGCGGAAGCGTTACAGCGGGCGTACCGCCGGTTCACGGAATTTGCACGACAGTACGGAACCAGGGTTTCATATCCGGTCCGTCTCGATGCCGGTTCCGGCGCTCATCTCGGACCGGAGGCCAGTGCGGAGGCTGTAGCGTGGCCGACGGAGACCGTAACAACACCGCGCGCACCGCGGGCAGAAACGACGGCGAGGACTGATGGCACAGCAGCAGCGCGCCCAGGGCCCGTCCGAACCCGAGGCGACTGGCGGCGGTATGTCTGACGCGCCGGAGGCCTGGGGCAACGGCGGCCTGGTCGGCGACGGCCGGTACCGGCTGACCCGCAGGCTCGGGCGGGGCGGCATGGCCGAGGTGTTCGCCGCCGAGGACGTCCGCCTGGGACGCACCGTGGCGGTCAAGCTGCTGCGCGCCGACCTCGCCGAGGACCCGGTCTCCAAGGCGCGCTTCACGCGTGAGGCACAGTCGGTGGCCGGCCTCAACCACCACGCCATCGTGGCCGTGTACGACTCCGGCGAGGACTTCGTCGGCGGCCAGTCCGTGCCGTACATCGTGATGGAGATCGTCGAGGGCCGCACCATCCGCGACCTCCTCCTCAACGCCGAGGCCCCCGGCCCGGAGCAGGCGCTGATCATCGTCTCCGGTGTCCTGGAGGCCCTCGCCTACTCCCACCAGCACGGCATCGTGCACCGCGACATCAAACCCGCCAACGTCATCATCACGGACAACGGCGCGGTGAAGGTGATGGACTTCGGCATCGCCCGCGCCCTGCACGGCGCCCAGTCGACGATGACGCAGACCGGCATGGTCATGGGCACCCCGCAGTACCTCTCCCCGGAGCAGGCGCTCGGCAAGGCCGTCGACCACCGCTCCGACCTGTACGCGACGGGCTGCCTGCTCTACGAACTCCTCGCGCTGCGCCCCCCGTTCACCGGCGAGACCCCGCTGTCGGTGGTCTACCAGCACGTCCAGGACATCCCGACGCCGCCGTCCGAGGTCTCCGACGCCACCCCGCCGGAGCTCGACGGCCTGGTGATGCGCTCGCTGGCCAAGGAGCCCGACGACCGTTTCCAGACCGCCGAGGAGATGCGCGGCCTGATCCAGTACGGGCTGCAGATGCTGTACGAGCAGGGCGGCCACACCGGTACCTGGAACACCGGCCCGGTCGCCGCGCACGACGGCCGGCACACTCCCTCGGCAGGCCTCGCGGGCACCACGGCGCTGCCGCACCCGGACCACGGCTCGGGTACCACGCAGATCCCCCAGCCGATCCTGCCGAACGGGTACGGCGGGGGCTACGGCGACGACGGCGGTTTCGAGGGCAACGGCAACAAGGGCAGCGGGCGCGGCAAGCTGTGGATCCTGGCCGTCCTCGCGGTGATCGCCATCGCCGCGGGCGTCGCGCTGGCCATGAACGGCGGCGACGGTGAGAAGGGCGGTGGCGGCCCGACGACCAGCCCGTCGCCGACCACCTCGCAGAGCACCGACGACGCGTCGCCCAGTTCCTCGCCCAGCGACGAGACGACGCAGGAGACCACCGACCCGGGCACGGAGCAGGGCAACGGCGGCGCGGGCACGGGCGACGGGGGCTGGGACCAGCCCTACACGCCGTCGTACACGCCGTCGGAGACCGCGACGGACGAGCAGCCGTCCAACGAGCCGACAGACGGCGAGACGGAACCGTCCACGCCCCCGGACGACGGCGAGACCCCGGGCGGTGGTGAGACCCCGGGCGGTGGTGAGACCCCGGGCGGTGGAGAGACCGCGCCGGGCGGCGAAGAGACCCCGCCGGGCGGCGGCGAACCGACGGGCGGCGTCGTGGACTGACCCGAATCGCCCGAATCGCTCTTCACGCGCGCGTGCGACCCGGAAACGGGCTCCACGCGCGCGTCGCGTTTTCCGGACGTCGATTCCGGGCGTCGACTTCGGACGTTTCCCGATGTCGATTCCGGATGTCGATTCCGGATGTCGATTCCGGACGTCACAGCGGGCCGGCGGGGCCGTCCGTGAAGTGCACGGTGCCGAACCGCGGCTCGATCCGCAGCAAGCACGCTCCCGGACCGCTCCCCGTTCCTCAGCGTTCCTCAGCGGCTCTCGGCCTGTAGCCGTGCCACGAAGGCGGCCGCCTGCGAGCGCCGCTGCATACCGAGCTTGGCCAACAGGCTCGACACGTAGTTCTTGATCGTCTTCTCGGCCAGGTGCAGCCGTTCGCCGATCGCGCGGTTGGTCAGCCCCTCGCCGATCAGATCGAGGATGCGCCGCTCCTGCTCGGTCAGCCGGGCGAGCCGGTCGTCGGAACGCGTGCCGCCGTCCCGCAGCCGCTCCAGCACGCCCGTGGTGGCTGCCGGATCGAGCAGGGACTTCCCCTCGGCCACCTTCCGTACGGCACTCAGCAGCTCGGCGCCCCGGATGTCCTTGAGCACGTAGCCCGAGGCGCCCGCCATGATCGCGTCGAAGAGGGCCTCGTCGTCGGCGAAGGAGGTCAGCATGAGGCACCGGACGGACTCGTCCCGGGAGCGGATCTCGCGGCACACCTCGACGCCGCTGCCGTCCGGAAGCCGGACGTCGAGCACCGCCACATCCGGACGGGTGGCCGGGATCCGGGCCAGTGCGTCGGCCGCCGTGCCGGCCTCGCCCACCACCTCGATGTCGGCCTCGCCCCCGAGCAGATCGTGCACCCCCCGGCGGACGACCTCATGGTCGTCGAGGAGGAATACCCGG
>NZ_BAABCQ010000042.1:26405-48938 GCF_039539045.1 Streptomyces marokkonensis | reverse complement strand
CTATTAGTGGCAGCCAGGAAGAGGCAGCCCAGCCTCGCCCAGCTGCGGGCTTTCGCCGCGGTCGCGGAGCATCTGCATTTCCGTGATGCCGCCGCCGCGATCGGCGTGAGCCAGCCCGCGCTCTCGGGCGCCGTCTCCGCGCTGGAGGAGGCACTGGGTGTCACGCTGCTGGAGCGTACGACGCGGAAGGTACTGCTCTCGCCGGCCGGGGAACGGCTCGCGGTCCGGACGAAGGCGGTACTCGCGGAGGTCGGCGCGCTGCTGGAGGAGGCCGAGGCGGTACGGGCGCCGTTCACCGGTGCGCTGCGGCTCGGGGTCATCCCCACGGTGGCGCCGTATCTACTGCCGACGGTGCTGCGTCTGGTCCACGACCGCTACCCGGACCTGGACCTCCAGGTCCACGAGGAACAGACGGCGAGTCTGCTGGACGGCCTCACCTCCGGGCGCCTCGACCTGCTGCTGCTCGCGGTGCCGCTCGGCGTGCCCGGGGTCACGGAACTACCGCTCTTCGACGAGGACTTCGTGCTCGTCACCCCGCTCGGTCACCGGCTCGGCGGCCGGGAGGGCATCCCGCGCGCGGCGCTGCGCGAGCTGAAGCTGCTGCTGCTCGACGAGGGCCACTGCCTGCGCGACCAGGCGCTCGACATCTGCCGGGAGGCGGGCCGCGCGGGCGTCCCGGCGACGACGACGGCCGCCGGACTGTCCACGTTGGTGCAGCTGGTGGCGGGCGGCCTCGGGGTGACGCTGCTGCCGCGCACGGCGGTCCGCGTGGAGACGTCCCGCTCCAGCCACCTCCTCACCGGCTCCTTCGCCGACCCGGCCCCGACGCGTCGCGTCGCCCTCGCCATGCGCACGGGCGCGGCGCGCTCCGCGGAGTACGAGGAACTGGCGGTGGCCCTGCGGGAGGCGATGGGGGACCTGCCGGTACGGACGGTCCACGACTGAGCGCCCGCGGTTCCCCGCCCTCGCCCGGTCGAGCGCCGACGGGTCCCCACGCTCGCCCGGTATGTTCCCGGCGGTCGGCCGGTACCGGTCTCGGCCGGTGTTCTGTTCCCGGACGTCGGCCGGTGCGGGCCCCGACCGGAGCTCTCCGTCCGCCGTCGGCCGATGCGGGTTTCCGCTGCGTAGGTGTGCCCCCGCCGTCGGCCGACGCCGGTTTCCGGCCCGCGGGCCTGCCGCCGCCGTCGGGCGACGCGCGCCCCCGACCGCCGACCCGCCCCGCCGTCGGCCGACGGCGGGGCCCACGCCCCTCCGCCGGTCTGTCCGCCCGCCGACGGGCGAGGGGACAGACCGGCGAAGGGGCCGGCGCGAGACCCGCGGAGCTACTCCGTGCGCAACCCCTCCGGCCGCATCAGCCGCAGCAGCGATGGCAGGCTGAGGAGGGTCACCACCAGGACGACCGCGGCGCCGATGCCGGTCATGGACAGGACACTGGGCCAGTCGACGCGAACCGGGGTGGCCGTCATCTTCAGGAGGACCGTGCCCAGCGTCAGGCCCACCACCATGGCCAGCAGCAGGCCCAGCGCGATGGGGATCGCGGTCTGCCAGAGCACCGACAGGCTCAGCGTGCGACGCCGGGTGCCGAAGGCGACCAGGGCCGACAGCAGCTTCTTGCGCTCGCGGAGCTGCTCCAGCTGCGAGACCAGCAGACTCGCGCCGATCAGTGCCAGCACACACACCGCCCCGACGAACAGACCGGTGCGGATGGCGTCGAACCGGCCGGTCCTTTCCGTTGCCGCCCACGTCATGGAGTCCGCCAGCGGATGGAGGGCCGCCGTGGTGTTCCGTACCTGGTCGTGCGCGTCCGCCACCGACTCGTCCAGCCTGAGGTAGGCGTGCCCGTCCAGGGCCGGTGCGAGCGTGTCCGGCATCGCCTTCGGCGTGACCAGAAAGCCGCCCCGGTCGATTCCGGCCAGCAGATTGGGCCGCGGCTTCGCCGCCTTGACGCCCTGCGGCACCGTCCAGGGGATCTCCTTGCTCTTCGGGCCGCCCTCGTAGGACGGGTCCGCGTACAGCTTCCGGCCCGGCGCGGCCAGCTTCGTCATGTCCTCCCCGGCGTCCCACTCGGCACCGTGGACGACGAACACGTCCCCGTCCTCGCAGGAGGGCAGCTTGGCCATCTCCCGCAGCGACGCGCAGTCGCCCACGGTCAGCGTCGAGCCGTGGACCGGCTCCTGGGCGCGGTCGCCGAGGTAGCCCTCGGAGTAGCCGTAGACCGTCTTCACACCCTCGGTGTCGCGGAACTTGCCGGTCGCCGTGGCCATCGCGACCTCGCTGGGCAGGATCGCCTCCATCTGCGCCCACTCCACGTCCTGCCCGGTGTTCTTGGTGTAGTCGTCGTCCACCCCGGCGAACAGCATCTGCAGCGCGATCGCCCCGGCGACGGCCACCGCGATGCCGTTGATCATGCGGGCCGCCGTACCGCTGCTCATCTGCAGCCTGCGTACGGCCAGTTGCCAGGCCACGCCGCCGGAACCGAGCCGGGCGACGACGGTCTCCACGATCCACGGCAGCAGCGCGGTCACGCCGACCAGGAGCAGGACGACGCCGCCGGTCACCAGGTACTGGTTGAAGTCACCGTTCTCGCGGCCGGCACCGAGCATCGGGTAGAGCATGGCCAGTCCGGCCACCGGCAGCAGCAGCCGCCACCACAGCCGGCGCCGGGCCGGACGGCTCGCGCGCACCACACCGAGCGGTTCGATGACCACTGTGCGCAGTGCGAGCAGCGTCACCAGCACCGCCGCCGTCGGCACCGCGACCGCGACCAGCACGGCCAGCAGCGGCGAGGGGTTGAGATAACTCGGGAACACGCTGATGCGGTACACCTCGGCGGTCCCCGCCAACTGGCGCCCGACCATGAAGAACCCGGCGCCGAAGACCAGCCCGAGAACCGAGCCCGCCAGGGCCTCACCGGCGGCGATACGCCGGGTCATGCGGCTGTCGGAGCCCACCAGCCGCAGCGCCGCGAGCCGCCGGTCCCGTCGCTCGCCGCCGAACCGCACGGCGGCGGCGATGAAGACCGCGACCGGCATCAGCAGCACCACGAAGACGACGAGGACCAGCAGGAGCAGCACCGGGTCGGACTGGTCCGGCCCCGGTTCCGGGTCACCGAACCGGTCGATACGTTCGATCCGGCCGGAACCGATGGACTGCGCGAGCCCTTCCGCGCCCCGGTAGAAGGCGAGTTCGGCGGAGCCGATCAGCCCGCTCTCCCCGATCGTGCCGACGATCCGGTCCGGCAGTCGCTCGCGCAGCAGCGCGCCGGAGTCCGACTCCAGCAGCTCCTTCAGCGCGGGAGAGACCACCATCTCGCCCGCCGCCGGGAACTTGTCCATCCCCGGCGGCAGCGGTGCCCGTGGGCCCTCGGGATCCAGCGCCCGGCCCCGGACGTTGTCGTCGCGGAAGTCCGTGTCGACATCGGCGATCACGAGGGTGTCGTTCGCCTTCGGTATCGCCTCGGAGCCGTAGGTGAGGTCGGAGCGTGCCGCCTCCCGGTCGTGCCGGACGTCGAGCGCGTTCGGGACCGCCGTCGTCAGCAGGAGCAGCGCCACCCCGAGCCCGACGCCGACGGCCGTCAGTACGGCCCGGGTCCACCCCTCGCGCCCGCCGGTGAAGGCGAAGCGGACGCCCATGGCCAGGTCCCGGGCCCACTGGCGCACGCTCATATGGCGCGCTCCATGTCCCTGGACTTGCCGTCCCGTACGACGATCTCCCGGTCGGAGTAGGCGGCCACCCGGGCCTCGTGCGTGACGAGGACGACGGCGGCGTTGGTGGTGCGGGCGGCGTCCGTGAGGAGCTCCATCACGCGCTCGCCGTTGAGGGAGTCCAGGGCGCCGGTCGGCTCGTCGGCGAAGAGCACTCGGGGGCCGGTGACCAGCGACCGCGCCACCGCGACCCGCTGCCCCTGGCCGCCGGAGACCTCGCCGGGCCGCTTCTTCCCCAGGTCGTCGACCTCGAGGCGCTCCATCCAGGTCAGCGCGGTCCGCTCGGCCTCCTTGCGGGGGGTGCCGTTCAGACGCAGCGGGAGGGCGACGTTCTCGACGCAGGTCAGCTCCGGCACGAGCTGCCCGAACTGGAACACGAACCCGAAGTCGGAGCGGCGCAGCGCACTGCGCTGGGCGTCGTTCATGGCGGACAGCTCACGCCCGTTGTACGTGATCGTCCCCGAGTCGGGTGGCACGATGCCGGCGAGGCAGTGCAGCAGCGTCGACTTGCCGGACCCGGAGGGGCCCATGACGGCGACGACCTCGCCGGGGTGGATGGAGAACTCCGCGCCGTCGAGGGCGAAGGTCGGGCCGTAGGCCTTGCGCAGCTGCTCGGCCGAGAGCAGCGAACCTGCGGGAGGAGTCATCGGGGAGTTACCGCCTCACGGAGCTTGTCGAGGCGCGCCGCGGTGAGTTCGAGCCAGCGCAGGTCGGCCTCCAGATGGAACAGGGCGTGGTCGCAGATCAGCTGGTCGGCGAGGTCGCCCTTGCGTTTGCGGTCGGTCAGGATGCGCATGCTGCGCAGGTGCTCCGAGCGCTGGGTGTCGAGGACGTCGGCGGCGTCGCGCCGGGTGAGCAGCGCGAGGACGACCTTGGTGTACAGGGTCGACTGGAGATACGGCTCGGGCTTCTCGGGCGTGGCGAGCCACTGCTGTACGTCGGTGATCCCCGCGTCGGTGATCGCGTACCGCTTGCGCTCGGGGCCGCCGCCGGTCTCGATGCCGTCGACGACGACGAGGCCGTTCTTCAGCAGGCGGGACATCGTCGAGTAGACCTGGCCGTAGTGCAGTGGCCGGTCGTGACCGAACTTCTCGTCGAAGGCGCGCTTCAGGTCGTAACCGTGGCGCGGCCCGGACTCCAGGAGCCCCAGGAGGGTGTGACCGATGGACATGCGGAGCACTCTACACACGGTGTATACCCGCTATGTATACGCCGAGTGCAGAGATGGTGATGACACGGACTGGGCCGCTGGTCAGGGTCCATTGTCACGGGTCCCGCCACGACGGAAGCCGCGCCGCCGCTCGATGCGCTGTGAGGCGATGCGTGCGATGCGGTGGCGCGGCGTGCGCGGGCTGTCGTCTCTGCCGTCGTCACGAAGGCGGCGTGGGCGGCGTGGGCCCCGGTCCCGTGCCCGGCCCCGGTCCCGTGTCCGGCCCCGTGCCCGGCCCCGGATCCGGGTCCCGGGGTGGGCGGCCCCGGCGCGGCAGCGGTCCGGCGTCCTTGGGCAGGCGGCCCGCCTCCGCGAGCGCCCGGCGGATCAGGAACTCGATCTGGGCGTTGGCCGAGCGCAGTTCGTCGCCCGCCCAGCGGGCCAGTGCCTCGTAGACCTGGGGGTCCAGCCGCAGCAGCACCTGCTTGCGCTGCTGACGCGCCCGGCGCGGCGTGGCCGGCCCCTCCTGCTCCGGGTGCGGCCCTTCGGAAGGGGTGGAAGGGGAGGTCACTGGTAGAGGGAGCCCGTGTTCAGGACCGGCTGGGCGGCGCGGTCACCGCAGAGCACGACCATCAGGTTGGACACCATCGCCGCCTTGCGCTCGTCGTCCAGCTCCACGATGCCCTGCTCGCTGATCCGGGCCAGCGCCGCCTCGACCATGCCGACCGCGCCGTCCACGATCTGCCGCCGGGCCGCGACCACCGCGCCGGCCTGCTGCCGCTGGAGCATCGCCGAGGCGATCTCCGGCGCGTAGGCGAGGTGCGTGAAGCGGGACTCGATGATCTGCACGCCGGCCGCCTCCACGCGCGCGTGCAGTTCGACGGCGAGCTTCTCGGTGATTTCCTCCGCGTTGCCGCGCAGCGAGAGGCCGTCCTCGTCGTGGGCGTCGTAGGGGTACTCGATGGCGATGTGCCGTACGGCCGCCTCGGTCTGGGTGGAGACGAACTCGATGTAGTCGTCCACCTCGAAGGTGGCCTGCGCGGTGTCCTCCACCCGCCACACCACGACGGCGGCCAGCTCGATGGGGTTGCCGTAGGCGTCGTTCACCTTCAGGACGGCCGTCTCGTGGTTGCGCACCCGCGTCGAGATCTTGGTGCGTGAGGTGAGGGGGTTCACCCAGCGCAGTCCGTCCTGCCGGATCGTCCCCCGGTACCGCCCGAAGAGCTGCACCACCCGGGCCTCGCCCGGCGCCACCATGTTCAGCCCGCACATCGCGAGGAAAGCGGCCAGGGCGACCACGATGCCCCCGATGATCAGCGCGGCCTTGCCTCCGACCGAGGCGACCGCCGTCGCGGCGACGATCAGGACGGCGCCCACGAGCAGCCCGACCAGTCCCAGCAGTAGCGCGAAGCCGCCGCCGATGCTGTGCGCCTGTGTCTCGCGCACCCGTGGCGCCGGCATCTCGGGTACGTCGGCGCCGACCTGCGAAGTGTCGTGCGTGTCGTGCGTGTCGTGCGTGGACATGGGTGGTCCCCCGTTCCGGCCGGGCCTGCTCGCGCACGCCCGGCGCCTATCGTCGGTCTATCTAAGTGATATCACTTTACCGTCGAATGGCAACCTTGAGCCCCTCTCGTACGTCGGTTCCATCGGAACGGGTGCTGATTCTCACGTCCGTACAAGGACGGATCGGCAGCCGTTTGTCATATCTCCCGGTGTTAGCTTTCTGAGCTGACGTGAGCGGCGAACCTGTGTGGCGCGTGCGCGCTACGTGGCCACAGATGAACGAAGCGGAGCGGATCGGAGCCATGGGACGAGCGGAAGAGAGAAAAGCGCGGCAGCGCGGTGGCCGCCGCGCGGCGTCGAAACCCCGCCGTTCGTCGGGCGAGGACGGGAAGAGCCTCATACGCAGGCTGTTCACCTGGAAGAAGATCCTCGGTACGTTCTTCGGCCTCTGCCTGCTCGGCATGGGCTCCTTCATCGTGCTGTACATGATGATCGACATCCCCGAGGGGAACCCCGAGGCCGAGCTGCAGAGCAACGTCTACAAGTACAGCGACGGCAGCGTCATGACCCGCACGGGCGAGCGCAACCGTGAGATCGTCGACCTGGCCAAGGTGCCCAAGGAGGTCCAGCGGACCTTCGTCGCCGCCGAGAACAAGACCTTCTACAAGGACTCCGGCGTCGACCTCAAGGGCACCGCTCGCGGCGTGCTCAACACGCTCTCCGGCAAGGGCGCGCAGGGCGGCTCCACGATCACCCAGCAGTACGTCAAGAACTTCTACCTGAGCCAGGACCAGACGGTCACGCGCAAGCTGAAGGAACTGGTCATCTCCCTGAAGCTGGACCGGGAGAAGCCCAAGGACTACATCCTCGCCGGGTACATCAACACCAGCTACTACGGCCGCGGCGCCTACGGCATCCAGGCCGCCGCGCAGGCCTACTACCGCGTCGACGCCGAGGATCTGACGGTCGAGCAGGGCGCGTACCTCGCCGCGCTGCTCCAGGCGCCCAACCAGTACGACTGGGCGATCGCCAGCGACACCGGCAAGAAGATGGTCCAGGAACGCTGGAACTACGTCCTGGACAACATGGTCGAGCAGGAGTGGCTGGACCGGACCGAACGCCAGGGTATGAAGTTCCAGGAGCCCGAGGCGCCCAAGACCGCCGCCGGGATGGAGGGCCAGATCGGGTACCTGGTGGAGGCGGCCAACCACTCGCTCCAGCAGCGGCTCGTCGCCCAGGGCGCCGCCGAGGACATGGACCAGGCGGACGCCCTGGTGGACCTCGGTGGTTACACCGTCACGCTCAACATCGACAAGAAGAAGCAGGTAGAGCTGGAGAAGGCGGTCAAGGCCAAGCTCACCAGCAAGCTGGACCCCGAGAAGCGCGACGTCGACGCCGACGTCCAGGCCGGCGCCGTATCCGTGGACCCGAAGACGGGCGGGGTCGTGGCGATGTACGGCGGCGTGGACTACGTGAAGCACTACATGAACAACGCCACCCGCGACGACTACCAGCCCGCCTCGACCTTCAAGCCGGTGATCCTCGCCGCGGCCGTGGAGCAGGACGCCGAGACCCAGGACGGCGTGCCGATCACCGCGAACACGATCTACGACGGCACCAGCGAGCGTCCCGTCATGGACGGCGACCAAAAGGTCGGCTTCGCGCCCCCCAACGAGGACGACAAGAGCTACGGCGACGTCACCGTCCAGGAGGCGATGAACAAGTCCGTCAACTCCGTCTTCGCGCAGATGGGCATCGACGTAGGCATGTCCGAGGTCATGAAGGTCGCCGACGATCTCGGCATGGACACCGAGGGCATGCAGGCCGTGCCGGCCCAGACCCTGGGCAGTATGGGCGCCAGCCCCCTGGAGATGGCGGGCATCTACGCCACCCTCGACAACCACGGCAAGAAGGTGACCCCGGCCGTCGTGAAGTCGGTCGAGCACAAGGACCGCCGGATCGAGTTCCCCGAGCCGATCGGCGAGCAGGTCATCAGCCGGGAGGCCGCCGACACGGTGACCTCCGTGCTCACCGGCGTGGTCGACGACGGTACGGCCAGGGCGTCCGTGCGGGAGAACCCGCTGCGCGACGGCCAGCAGGTCGCCGGAAAGACGGGTACGTCCGACGACAACAAGTCGGCCTGGTTCAGCGGCTTCACGCCGGAACTGGTCACCTCCGTGGGCCTGTTCGGCGAGGACGACAAGGCGCCGCACCCGCAGGTCCCGATGTACAAGGCGGGCGGCGTGCCCCGCGTCAACGGTGGTGGCTTCCCCGCGGAGATCTGGGCCGCGTACACCTTCGGCGTCATGGACGACGTCACCAAGTTCGACCTGGAGACCAAGCAGGGCAACGCGGTGAAGCCGACCAAGTCGCCCTCGGCCCCCGAGTCGCCGACCCAGTCGCCGACGCAGGAGGAGACGACCGAGGCACCTCCGGCGTCCGACGATCCGACGACCGAGGCGCCCCCGGTGTCCGACGATCCGACGACCGAGGCACCCCCGTCCAGTGACCCGACGACCGAGTCGCCGTCGAGCAGCCCGTCGACCGAACCACCGCCGACGGGCGGCGAGTCCACGGATCCGGAGGTCCCGGGCTTCCCCGGCGGCGACTGGGAGCAGTAGCCGCCGCAGTCGCCAGAACGCCGAAGGGGCGCCCGGAT
Source organism: Streptomyces marokkonensis (assembly GCF_039539045.1). Classification (NCBI taxonomy): domain Bacteria; kingdom Bacillati; phylum Actinomycetota; class Actinomycetes; order Kitasatosporales; family Streptomycetaceae; genus Streptomyces; species Streptomyces marokkonensis. Next base: position 39,922 of record NZ_BAABCQ010000042.1, on the reverse strand, counting down.
CACCGGGCGCCCCTTCGGCGTGTACGGGTCTCAGCCCCGGTTCAGCTCGAACCAGACCACCTTCCCGGTGCTCAGCCGTGTCGCACCCCAGCGCCGGGCCAGCCGGTTCACCAGGTACAGCCCGCGCCCGCCCTCGTCCGTGGCCCGCGCCTGCCGCAGCCGGGGCAGCTGCGGCACGTCGTCGCCGACCTCGCAGCGCAGCACGTCCGTGCGCAGCAGCCGCAGGGTGACCGGCTTCGTGGCGTACCGCACCGCGTTGGTCACGACCTCGCTGACCAGCAGCTCCACCGAGTCCGTGAGGTCCTCCATGCCCCAGCGGGCCAGCGCGCGCCGGGCCAGTCGCCTGGCCCGGCCGGGAGCCGTGTCCTCGGGCTCCAGGAACCAGTACGCCACGTCGCTGGGCGCGATGCCGTCGAAACGGGCGGCGAGCAGCGCGATGTCGTCGTCCCGGTCGCCCGGCCCGAGCATGTCCAGCACCTCGTCGCACAGGGCTTCCAGCGGCGGCGGATGGTCGGGGCCGGTCAGCTGCGCGGTCGCCGCGAGACGCTCCCGCAGCTGCTCTATGCCGGTCCACACGTCCCGCAGCCGGGACTCGACCAGCCCGTCCGTGTAGAGGAGCAGGGTCGCCCCGGCGGGGGCGTCCAGCTCGACGGCCTCGAAGTCCACGCCGCCCACGCCGATCGGGGCGCCCGCGGGCACCCGCAGCACCTCGGCGTGGCCGTCCATGTGCAGCAGCACGGGCGGCGGGTGTCCGGCGTTGGCGACGGTGATGCGGTGCGACACCGGGTCGTACACGGCGTACAGGCAGGTCGCCATGCGGTCGCTGCCCAGGCGCTGGGCCTGTTCGTCGAGGTGGTGCAGCACCTCCTGCGGCGGCAGGTCGAGCCCGGCCAGGGTCTGCGCGGTGGTCCGCAGCTGGCCCATGATGGCCGCCGACGTCATGGAGTGGCCCATGACGTCCCCGACGACCAGCGCGACCCGGCTGCCGGGCAGCGGGATGGCGTCGTACCAGTCGCCGCCGACCCGCGCCGTCTCGGCGGCCGGGAGGTAGCGGGAGGCCAGTCGCACGCCGGTGCAGCGCGGCAGGTTCTCCGGGAGCATCGTGCGCTGCAACTCGTCGGCGATGTACGCCTCACGCCCGTACAGCACGGCCTTGTCGATGCCGAGCGCGCTGTGCGTGGCGAGCTGGGCGGCCACCAGCAGGTCGTCGGCCTCGAACGCGATGCGCTCCGGGCCGCGCAGGAACAGGGCGGCCCCGATCACCCGGCGCCGGCCGCGCAGCGGCGCGAGGATCGCCCGGCGGCCGTCGGGCACGGCGAAGTCACCGTCGTTCCCGCCGTCACCGAGGAGTTCCGGCAGGGCGGCGCGGGCGGCGGGCGTGTCCGTGAAGACCGGGCGCACCCCGCGGAGCACCTCGGCGAGCGCGCTGCCCGGCCGTACCTCGCACAGCTCGGAGCCGACCGCCTCCAGCTCGGAGGGCTCGGGCTGGGCCGCGGGCGTGAACCCGCCCTCGGCGTCCCGTTCCACCGGTATCCGGTCGGTGCGGCGCAACCGCAGCACCAGGGGCCCCGTGGGCCGCTCGTCGCCGACGGGCAGCGGCTCGCGCAGGTACACCAGGATCGCGTCCGCGAACGTCGGCACGGTGGCCCGGCACAGCCCCATCACGATCTCGTCGAGGTCCATGCCCCGGGCGATCCGCCGGGTCGCGGCCCCCACGAAGCGCAGCCGGTCCCCGTCCCGGCGCATGGGCGTGGGCCGCCCGGGCGCGGTGGGCTGCCCGGTGCGGCGCTCCGGTTCGAGTGGCGCGGCACGGCGCTGCGGCTCCGCCGGCGTGCCGGGAGCAGGGCCGGGGCCGCCGCCCGGCTGGACCGGGACACCGTCGGGCGTGGGCCGCGGACGGTGCGTGGCGGGCTCGGCGGCCTGCTCGGCGCCCGGCTGGGCGTGCTCGAAGGTACCGGGGGAGTCCCCACCCGCGGCGGGCTGCGTCTCTCCCGTGCGCCCCTGTGCCGGTAACGCGGCCTCGGGGGCGTGCGGCGGCACGGGGGTACGCAGGAGCGCCCCGCGGGGGTCCGTGGGGTCGTCGCCCGTCGGGGGGCGGTCGAAGGAGGTCGGGTGCTCCGTCACGCGTGTCGAATCCGTCCGTCCGGGACTGCGCGCGGCGCGTGCAGTTCGTCCCGCAGAAATCCCGATACCCGCAATACGTGCCCAGGGAACGGGATTCCCGCGTGGTCAGAGGCTGTTCCTGTGTCACCGGCGGACCGTCTGCGGCCCGTACCCGTGTTGCCCTCGTACCCCTCGCTCACGTCCTGCCGCCCCTCGGTGACGTTCGGTCAAGCACGGCGCACACTCCGCCGGTTGCTGCCTTTGCTGCCGCGCTCCCTTGCGGAGGACGATCCTACGTTTCTTGCCCGGGGGCGTATCAAGGGTCTCACGAGGACACGTGCGCGGGCGTGCGGTCCCAGTCCCCCGGCAGCGAAGGTACCGCCCAGGAGGGATCGGGGCGCCAGTGTTCCCAGCCGTCCGCGTACGGCGTCCCCCAGGCGCGGATCTCCGCCACCGCGGCACGCCCCGCCTTCCGTACCCGCCCGGCGAGCCGGGCGTCCACCAGTAGGTCGCGCCGGGCCTGGGCGAACTCGTCCTCGTCCCGCCAGTGCCAGGTGCGGTCCGGGTGGACCGAGATGTCCAGGAAGTGGTCCTCGGAGTCGACCCCGCCCTCCCAACGGGCCAGCGGCTCCTCCAGGTTCACGTACCAGTTCTTGAACTGCCAGCCCGGATCCCAGAACAGCCACACCGACCAGGGCTCGCCGGGCCGCGCCAGCTTCAGCACTCCCGTGCCGAACCACTGGTCGCGCTGCACGGTGCGCGGCCTGGTGTAGCGCGACACCAGCGGCTCCAGGTGCACCGGCGTACCGTCGGCGATCACCGGCTTCACGCACTCGGTGCCGGGTGCCAGCCACACGGCGAGCAGGTCGGCGTCGTCGCGTACGACGGTGACGGGGCGGGCGATGTGGAAATGCGGGCCGCCGTTCTCCCGGTACCGCCACAGGATGTGGCTGCCGGGGGCCCAGTGCCTTGCCGGGGCGGCCGGGCCGCCCGCCTCCGCCTCCGCTTCCGTGGCGGCGCTCATCGCTTCACCGTCTGTCATGGAGAGATATTAGGTGCCCCGGCCACACGACGCGCCGGTGATCGGGACGGTGATCCCGACGAGCGCCTGCCACGAGCGCCCGGGTTCGCGGCGAGAGCCTGTCACGAGCGCCCGCGCTCACGACGGCCGCCGGTCACGGACGGGTCATCCGCAGCACGTCCAGCGCCTCGTCCAGCTGCTCCTGCGTGAGGTCGCCGCGCTCGACGTACCCGCCCTCCAACACCACCTGACGGATCGTCTTCCGCTCGGCCAGTGCCTTCTTGGCGACCTTGGCGGCCTCCTCGTACCCGAGGTACTTGTTGAGCGGCGTGACCACGGAGGGGGAGGACTCGGCGTACTCGCGGGCCCGTTCCCGGTGGGCGACGACGCCGTCGACGGTCCGGTCGGCCAGCAGCCGGGAGACGTTCGCGAGCAGCCGGACCGACTCCAGTACGTTCTTGGCGATGACCGGCAGCATGACGTTGAGCTCGAAGTTGCCGGCCGCCCCGGCGGTGGCGACGGTCGCGTCGTTGCCGGTGACCTGGGCGGCGACCATGAGTACGGCCTCCGGGACGACCGGGTTCACCTTGCCGGGCATGATGGACGACCCCGGCTGGAGGTCGGGCAGCGAGATCTCGGCGAGCCCGGTGCGCGGCCCGGACGCCATCCACCGCAGGTCGTTCGCGATCTTCGTCAGGCCGACGGCGACGGTCCGCAGCTGTCCGCTCGTCTCGACGATGCCGTCACGGGCGCCCTGCGCCTCGAAGTGGTCGCGCGCCTCGGTCAGCGGCAGCCCCGTCGCACGGGCCACCTCCTCGATGACGGCGGCGGAGAAGCCGGGCGGGGTGTTGATTCCGGTACCGACCGCGGTGCCCCCCAGCGGCAGCTCGGCGAGCCGGGGGAGGGACGCCTCCAGCCGCTCGACGCCGTACCGCACCTGGGCCGCGTACCCGCCGAACTCCTGCCCCAGCGTGACCGGCGTGGCGTCCATGAGGTGCGTACGCCCGGACTTCACGACGTCGGCGAACTCCTCCGCCTTGCGCTCCAGGGCCCCGGCGAGGTGGTCGAGGGCCGGGATCAGGTCGCGGCTGACGGCGGCGGTGGCGGCGATGTGGATGGAGGACGGGAAGACGTCGTTGGACGACTGGGAGGCGTTGACGTGGTCGTTGGGATGGACGTCCCGGCCGAGCCGCTCACTGGCCAGGGTGGCGATCACCTCGTTGGTGTTCATGTTGGACGAGGTCCCCGACCCCGTCTGGAACACGTCCACGGGGAAGTGCGCGTCCCACTTCCCCTCCGCGACCTCGCCGGCCGCCCCCTGGATCGCCTCGGCGATGTCCTTGTCGAGCACCCCCAGCCGCGCGTTCACCTTCGCCGCCGCGCCCTTGACGCGGGCCAGCGCCTCGATGTGCGCCCGCTCGATCCGCTGCCCGGAGACGGGGAAGTTCTCGACGGCGCGCTGCGTCTGCGCCCGCCACTTGGCGTCCGCGGGGACGCGGACCTCGCCCATGGAGTCGTGCTCGATGCGGTATTCGCTCATACCGGGTACAGCGTGTGAGGGGGTGCGGATGTTCCGTGGCTACTGCATACGGGACATCCGCCCGGCCCGCCCCTCGCGAACGCCGCAGGGGGCCTGAATCCCCTGCCGGGGCTACGCCAGACCCGGCCCCCGCACCGGGATGCTCGTGAACGTCGGCGCCGGCGCCGGGTCCTGGAAGAAGTCGTTGCCCTTGTCGTCCACCACGATGAACGCCGGGAAGTCCTCGACCTCGATCTTCCAGACCGCCTCCATGCCGAGCTCCTCGTACTCGACGACCTCGACCTTCTTGATGCAGTCCTGGGCGAGCCGGGCCGCGGGTCCGCCGATGGAGCCGAGGTAGAAGCCGCCGTGCGCGTCGCACGCGTCGGTGACCTGCTTGCTCCGGTTGCCCTTGGCCAGCATCACCCTGGAGCCGCCCGCCGCCTGGAACTGCTCCACGTAGGAGTCCATGCGCCCGGCCGTCGTCGGGCCGAAGGACCCGGACGCGTACCCCTCGGGCGTCTTCGCCGGGCCGGCGTAGTACACCGGGTGGTCCTTCAGGTACTGCGGCATCTCCTCGCCCGCGTCCAGCCGCTCCTTGATCTTGGCGTGCGCGATGTCGCGCGCCACGACCAGCGGGCCGGTCAGCGACAGCCGGGTCTTGACCGGGTGCTTCGTCAGCTCGGCGAGGATGTCGTCCATGGGCTGGTTGAGATCGACCCTGACGACGTCTCCCGCCTCGTCGAGGTGCTCGTCCGTCGTCTCCGGCAGGAAGCGTGCCGGGTCGGTCTCCAGCTGCTCCAGGAAGACGCCCTCGGCGGTGATCTTCGCGACCGCCTGCCGGTCCGCGGAGCAGGACACCGCGATGGCGACCGGGCAGGAGGCCCCGTGCCGCGGCAGCCGCACCACGCGCACGTCGTGGCAGAAGTACTTGCCGCCGAACTGCGCGCCGATGCCGATCTTCTGCGTCAGCTCGAAGACCTTCTCCTCCAGGTCCTGGTCCCGGAAGCCGTGCCCGAGCTCCGAACCCTCGGCCGGGATCTCGTCCAGGTAGTGCGCGGAGGCGTACTTCGCGGTCTTCAGCGCGTACTCGGCCGACGTGCCGCCGACCACGATCGCCAGGTGGTACGGCGGGCAGGCGGCCGTACCGAGCGAACGGATCTTCTCCTCCAGGAACTTCATCATGGAGGACTCGTTCAGGACGGCCTTCGTCTCCTGGTAGAGGAACGACTTGTTGGCCGAGCCGCCGCCCTTGGCCATGAACAGGAACTTGTAGGCGCCGCCGTCGGTCGCGTACAGCTCGATCTGGGCCGGGAGGTTCGAGCCGGTGTTCTTCTCCTCCCACATGGTGAGCGGAGCCATCTGCGAATAGCGCAGGTTCAGGTTCTTGTAGGCGTCGTGGATGCCACGGCTCAGGGCCTCCTCGTCGCCGCCCGCCGTCAGCACGTTCTGCCCGCGCTTGCCCATGACGATCGCCGTGCCGGTGTCCTGGCACATGGGCAGCACGCCCGCCGCCGCGATGTTCGCGTTCTTCAGCAGGTCCAGCGCCACGAACTTGTCGTTGCCCGATGCCTCGGGGTCGTCGATGATGCGGCGCAGCTGGGCCAGGTGGGCGGGGCGGAGGTAGTGCTGGATGTCGTGGATGGCCTCCTCGGCCAGCTTGCGCAGCGCCTCGGGCTCCACCTTGAGGAAGGTCCGCCCGTCGGCCTCGAAGGTGGAGACACCCTCGGAGGACACCAGCCGGTAGGGAGTGGTGTCCTCTCCCTGGGGGAGCAGATCGGTGTACGCGAACTCAGGCATCTCGCCCATTCCTCACTCGGCATGACGCGCGCTGGATTACTCAGCAACGACGGCTGGCCTCCGTTGGCAGCGTCCACCAGCGTAAAACCTGCCGTCGGCACCGAGCTTGTGAGGTAAGGCTCAGTAGAGCGCGACGACGCCGTCGACGGTCGGCGGCCAGGAGATCGGCCGCGACAAGGTTGCGCCCAGGGGCTGGTCGCGATCTATCGCGTTTCGGTACGCTGCTGCCGTGGACCTTCAGAAGCACGCCCAACCCCAGGACGCCGCGCCGCGTGTCGCCGAGGCGCGCGTCTCCGAGATGCGCGCCTCGGACGCCGACCGGGACCGCATCGCCGACATGCTGCGCGACGCCCTCGCCGAGGGGCGGCTCACCGCAGAGGAGCACGCCGACCGGGTCGAGGGCGTGCTGGCCGCCAAGACGGTCGGCGAGCTGGACGTCTTCGTGCGGGACCTGCCCGCCGCGCACGCGGGCCGGCCGGCCGCCGCCCCGGCCCCCGACCGCCCCACCGCCGGCGCCGTCCCGGCGGACCCCGAGGAGAACGTGGTGGCGGTGTTCAGCGGGGCCGTCCGCAAGGGCCGCTGGCGCGTGGGCCGCCGCATCCACGCGTACGCGGTCTTCGGCGGCGTCGAAATAGACCTCAGCGAGGCGATCTTCCAGCACCAGCAGGTCGTGATCAAGGCGTTCGCCGTTTTCGGCAGCGTCGAGGTGCGTGTCCCGGAGAACGTGTCGCTGCGCGGCGCGGGTGGCGGGGTGCTCGGCAACTTCGAGGTCGACGCGCTCGACTCGCCCGAGGCCGAGGCCCCCGTCGTCTACGTGGACGGCTGGGCCGTCTTCGGTGCCGTCGAGGCGCGCCCCAAGCGCGGCAAGGTCGTCGCGGACATTCTCCACCGGGTGCACCGCACGGTCGAGAAGGGTTTGCGCAAGCACGTGTAGCGCGGCTCCGATCACGGTTGGAAACCCAGTGCATAGGCACGCGTACAACGGGTAAGCCTTGACGCATCGTCTCTCGCTCGCGAAGCCGTCGTCAGGAGTAGACCGTGCTGCAACCGCCGCATTCGTCCCTGCAGGTAGCCGCCGTTCCGGCCCAGCGGGTGCCCGTGCGGGACAGGGACCAAGACGCTCCCTGGCACACCGAGGCGGTGTGCCGGCGCGACGAGGCCGGACTGTTCTTCGCACCTTCCAAGGAACCCACCGCCGCCCGGCTGTCCCGCGAGGAGGCGGCCAAGCGCGTCTGCGCGCGTTGTCCGGTCATGGTCGAGTGCCGCGAGCACGCCCTCCTGCAGCCCGAGCCCTACGGCGTCTGGGGCGGCCTCACCGCCGCCGAACGCCGCGTGGTCCTGGCCCGTCGCCGCCGCCGCGACGTCGAGCTCAAGAAGGCGTCCCGCACCGCGGCGGGCCGCATAGCCGCGGCCGGCTGACCCGGACGCCGACGAAGGCGTCCCCCGCACAGGACGAAGGCGCCCCCTCCGCACAAGGGGGCGCCTTCGTCACGCCAAGGGGGCAGCCGGCCATGAGGCGCGGAGCGGCTCCGGTCCGAGGCTCCGCCGCGTGGGCGGGCGCGACCAGCGCACTCCGCCCGCGCCACGCACTCCGCCCGCGCCACCCGCCAGATACCCACGGTTCGCCAGGCGCCCACGGTTCGGTAGGCACCTACGGTTCGCCAGGCGCCCACGGTTCGGTAGGCGCCCCGGGAGACCGACGGAGTCACTTCGCCCGGTCGAAGTCCACCGCGCTGTAGGCCCGCAGCTTGCTCAGCCGGTGCTCGGAGTCGATCCGCCGCACCGTGCCCGACTTGGACCGCATCACGATCGAGTCGGTCGTGGCCGTCTCGGACCGGTACCGCACTCCCCGCAGCAGCTCACCGTCGGTGATGCCGGTGGCGACGAAGAAGACGTTGTCCCCGGCGACCAGGTCGTCCGTGGTCAGCACGCGGTCCAGGTCGTGCCCGGCGTCGATCGCGCGCTGCCGCTCCTCGTTGTCCTTGGGCCACAGCTTGCCCTGGATGGTGCCGCCCAGGCACTTCACGGCACAGGCCGAGATGATGCCCTCCGGAGTACCGCCGACGCCGAGCAGCAGGTCGATGCCGGTGCCCTCGCGCAACGCCAGGATGGAGCCGGCCACGTCGCCGTCGGAGATCAGCTTGATCCGGGCGCCGGTCTCCCGGACCTCCTTGATGAGGCTCTGGTGCCGGGGGCGGTCGAGGAGTACGACGGTGACGTCCTCGGGGGTGCGTCGCTTCGCCTTGGCGATCCGGCGGATGTTCACGGACACGGGCGCGTTGATGTCGACGAAGTCGGCGGCCTCCGGCCCGGTGACCAGCTTGTCCATGTAGAAGACAGCGGACGGGTCGAACATGGAACCGCGCTCGGCGGCGGCCAGCACCGCGATCGCGTTGGTCATGCCGTTGGCGGTCAGTGTGGTGCCGTCGATCGGGTCGACGGCGATGTCGACCTCGGCTCCGGTCCCGTCGCCGACCCGCTCCCCGTTGAAGAGCATCGGGGCTTCGTCCTTCTCGCCCTCGCCGATGACGACGACGCCGTTCATCGAGACGGTGTGGACGAGGGTCCGCATGGCGCGGACCGCGGCACCGTCGGCGCCGTTCTTGTCACCGCGCCCGACCCAGCGGCCGGCGGCCATGGCCGCGGCTTCTGTGACACGCACGAGTTCCATGGCGAGGTTGCGGTCGGGGGCCTCCGAGGGGACGTCCAGCTCGGACGGCAGGTGGTGCTCGGTCATCGGAACGCACCTTTCTGATACGACGACGGCCGGATGAGGGTGTGGCCCAGACTCTATCGCCAGTCCGACAGAATGAGCAGGGGACCCCACGTATGAGCGCATCGGGGACCTGCGACGATAGGGTCGTGGCAGGTACGAGCGGCAAGCAGAAGACGGCCCGGGACATGGTCCTCTCCCTGGGGGTCATCGTCCTCGCGGGACTGGTCATGTGGCTTTTCATTCCGCACGACGACGGTGAGCCCGGCCTCAAGCGGGTCGACTACTCGGTCGAGCTGATCACCGCGCGGCGTGCCGCGCCGTACCCGGTGGCGGCTCCCGAGGGGCTGTCCAAGGACTGGAAGCCGACCTCCGTGGGCTACCGGGGTGACGACTTCGACACCTGGCGCCTGGGCTACCACGCGCCCGACGGTGAATACGTGGAGATCAAGCAGTCCACGCAGAAGCCGTCCGCCTTCATCGACGAGGCCAGCCAGGGCGCGCAGCGTACCGAGACCACCGAGCAGATCGGCGGCCGGACGTGGGCCCGGTACACGGGCGGCCGGTACGACGCGCTGGTGCTGCACGACACCGACGGTACGAAGGGCGCGACGACGGTCGTGGCGGGCACGGGATCGTTCGACCAGCTGAAGCAGATGGTGACGGCGCTGAAGCTGGCGTGAGCGACCGCCGAACTCCGCCGCAGCCCCTCCGTACTCCGCGCAGTGCTCGGCGCTCCGCGTAGTCCTCCGTGCTCGGTGTGGTCCAGTGGTCCTCCGTACTCCGCGTACGACGAAGCCCCCGGCGCACCGGGGGCTTCGTCGTACGCGGAGTGACGCGGAGCGGCGTGTGGCGGCTGAGCCCCGGAAGCCGGAACTCGCCGGGGCGACGGTCTCAGACCGTGGTGACGACCTGGTCGAACTCGAGGCGCGGGGAACGGGGGAACCATGCCTCCGGGCCAGGGCGGCCGATGTTGACGACCATCAGCGGGGTGTGGTCGTCGTCCAGGAACTCCTTGCGGACACCGTCGAAGTCGAGGCCGGTCATCGGGCCGGCGGCCAGGCCCGCGGCGCGGACGCCGACGATGAAGTAGGCGGCCTGCAGGGCGGCGTTCAGCGTGGCGGCACCCTCGCGTACCGGGCGCTCGCTGAAGAAGGCGTCCTTGATCTGCGGGGCGTGCGGCATGAGCTGCGGCAGCTCCTCGTGGAACTCGTTGTCCGCGGAGAGGATCGCGACCAGCGGGGCGGTGGCCGTCTTGGGCCGGTTGCCCTCGGCCATGTGCTGGACGAGACGCTCGCGGGCCTCGGGGGAGCGGACCAGCGTGATGCGCAGCGGCGACTGGTTGAAGGCGGTCGGACCGTACTTGACCAGGTCGTAGATCGCCTGCACCTGCTCGTCGGTCACCGGCTCGTCGGTGAAGGTGTTCGCGGTGCGGGCCTCGCGGAACAGCAGGTCCTGGGCGGCGGGGTCAAGAACGAGAGACATGCGTGATCTTCCTCGGGGTGTGCGTCGGCTCCGCCCGGATCGGCGCGGAGCCGTTGACAAGGACGACGCTACGCCAGAGAAGTTCAACGTTCAACCAAAAGAGGGGTGCGGTGATCCGCTTCACACGGCCGCCGCCGGGCCCTCGCTCGGCCGCGGCCGGAGAGATCCAGCGCCTGGAGGTCATGCGGGACACCACCCCGGCGGCCCTGCTGCGCGACATCGCACGCCGGGCCCCGGTGCGGCCCGCCGACGTCCGACGGCCGCTGTCCGTCCCGCCCCGAGCACTGGCAGGTGTCGGGTGGCCCCGCGCGGGTCGGGGTCGACGCGCTCACCGGTGCGGGCCGGCAGCCTCGCGGCACCCAGTACGTCTCGGCCGTCTACCGCCCGATCGCCACCGCCGACTGGACCGAGTACCGACTGCGCGCCACCGCCGGACGACTGCACGCGCGTGTCGGAGTCACCATCACCGTGCGGGCCGACAGCGAGCACCCCACGACGCTGTGGATCGGCCGCAGCACCGCGCACCTCACCGAACGCGGCTCCGGACGCACCCGCACCGGACCCACCCGTCACCTCGATCCCGCCGCCACGCACAGCGTGAGCGTCTCCGTGACACCCGAGGCGGTACGCGTGGTCGTCGACGGCGAGCACCACCGCACCCTGGAAGCGGACTGGCGGGAACCGGTCGAGGGGGGCGGGCGGCTTCACCCTCAGCATCGGCATCGCGGACGACGCCGGTCCGGACACGCCGTGGCCCCGGTTCACCGCCCTGGAGGCGGAGTGACGCGAATCACGTCGGCCGGGCGGTCACTTCTGGCGGCCTCAGAGGTCCTACAAGCAGTACGACACCGCCTCGGACCATGAGCTCGCACGGATAGCTCGCACAGACGAGCTCGCACAGACGAGCTCCCACGGATGACCTCGCACAGATGGGATCGCATCGACATGACCGCCACCGCGAAGGGCCCCGCTTCCTACTTCCCGTCGATCGAGAAGAAGTACGGCCGTCCGGTCGCGGAGTGGAAGGAGCTGATCCGCTCCTCGCCGCTCACCAAGCACATGGAACTCGTCGCCTGGCTCAAGACCGAGCACGGCCTGGGCCACGGACACGCCAACGCCCTCGTCGCACACACCCTCGCCGAGGACAGCGCGAAGTAGGTCCTGACCGACGCCCCGCGCGGCTAGCGCTTCCCGGCTCCGTCTCCGTCCCCGTCCTCGTCGTCCGTTCCGGCCTCCTCGGCCAGCGCCGCGTCGAGGCGGGCCCGGGCGCCGTCCAGCCGACGGCGGCAGACCTTCGCCAGCTCCTCGCCCCGCTCCCACAGGGTGAGGGACTCCTCCAGCGTCGTACCGCCGGCCTCCAGCCGCCGTACGACCTCGATCAGCTCGTCCCGCGCCTGCTCGTAACCGAGCGCCTCGGACATGGCCGTCGGCTGCTCCACCTCGCTGGTCATCCACCCACCTTATGCGTCGACTCGTACGGAGAAATCACCCTCACAGACGCGTGCGCGCAGCGTCTCGCCCGGCTCCACCTCGCCGGGGTCACGGACGGCGTGGCCGTCGGCCCGCTGCAGTACCGCGTACCCGCGCTTCAGGGTCGCGGCGGGGGAGAGGGCCACCACGCGCGCGTGCGTGTGCGTCAGCTCGGAGTCGGCCCGGTCGAGGTGGTGCCGCAGCGAGCGGCGGCCCCGCTCCAGCAGCGCCGTCACCTGCTCGGCCCGCTCGTCGATCATTCGGTGCGGGTCCTGTATCGACGGCCGGGCCAGCGCGTGGGCGAGCCCCCGCTCCTCGCGGTCCACGTACGCCGCCACGCACCGCCGCGCGCGGTCCCGCAGCTGACGCACCCGCTCGTACTCCTCGCCGACATCCGGTACGACCTTCTTCGCGGCGTCGGTCGGCGTGGAGGCGCGCAGGTCGGCGACATGGTCGAGGAGCGGATTGTCCGGCTCGTGCCCGATCGCCGAGACGACCGGTGTCCGGCACGCGGCCACCGCCCGCACCAGCTGCTCGTCGGAGAACGGCAGCAGATCCTCCACGCTGCCACCACCCCGCGCGACGACGATCACGTCGACGTCGTCCTTCGCGTCCAGCTCCTTCACCGCCTGCACCACCTGCGACACGGCGTGCACGCCCTGCACAGGCACGTTGCGCACCTCGAAGCGGACGGCCGGCCAGCGGTGCCGCGCGTTCTCCAGGACGTCCCGTTCGGCCGCCGACGCCCGCCCGCACACCAGACCGATCAGGTGCGGCAGGAACGGCAGCGGCCTCTTCCGCTCCGGCGCGAACAGTCCCTCGCGCGCGAGTGCCTTCTTCAGCTGCTCCAGGCGTGCGAGCAACTCCCCGACGCCCACCGGCTTGATCTCGGCGGCCCGCAGCGACAGCTGCCCGCGCGGCGCGTACCACTCCGGCTTGGCGTGGACGACCACCCGCGCGCCCTCGCCGACCACGTCCGCCACCGCGTCGAACACCTGCCGGTAGCAGGTCACGCTCACGGAGATGTCGTACGACGGGTCGCGCAGCGTCAGGAACACGACCCCCGCGCCCGGCCGCCGGGACAGCTGCGTGATCTGCCCCTCGACCCACACCGCGCCCAGCCGGTCGATCCAGCCCCCGATCAGCCGGGACACCTCGCCCACGGGCAGGGGGCTTTCGGGAGTCGAGTTGGCAGCCATGCGCTCGAGCGTAGCGGCCGGGCGTGACAACCCGCCCCGGTGCGCGACCCCCGTTCCCCGAACCGGCCCCCGCTCCCGCCGGCTGCCGCGCGCGGTCGGCTTGCGTTCGTGCGGGGCGCCGTTCCCCGACCGGTCCATGCTCCCGCGGGCTGCCGTTCCCCGACCGGTCCATGCTCCCGCGGGCTGCCGTTCCCCGACCGGTCCATG